>JAHWLA010000009.1 GCA_019347595.1 Actinomycetota bacterium | reverse complement strand
GGGGAACTCCTTGGTGTACCCGTAGCCGCCCAGCAGTTGCACGGCGTTGGTCGTGACCTCCATGGCCACGTCGGACGCGAGGCACTTCGCCATGGCGCCCGCCATGGTGAGCTCGCCGCGCGGGTCGCCCTCGTCGACGATGGCGCACGCCTTCTGCACCAGCCCGCGGGCGGCCTCGACCTTCATCGCCATGTCGGCGACCATGAACTGCAACCCCTGGAACTCGGCGATGGGCTTGCCGAACTGCCGGCGCTGCTTCATGTAGCCCACGGCGTAGTCGAGCGCCCCCTGGGCGATGCCGACGGCCTGGGCGCCGATCGTGGGACGCGACCGGTCGAGCGTCCCCATGGCGATGTAGAAGCCCTGCCCCTCCTCGCCCACCCGGTTGGCCGCAGGGACCCGCACGTCCTCGAAGATAACCTCGCCGGTGGGGCTGCCTCGCACGCCCATCTTCTTCTCGAGCTTGCCGATCTTGACGCCCATGTCCTTCTCTACCACGAAGCACGAGATGCCGCGATGCCCGGCGTCGGGGTCGGTCTTGGCGAAGACGGTGTACGTGGTCGAGATGCCCGCGTTGGTGATCCAGTACTTCGACCCGTTGAGCACGTAGGTGTCGCCGTCACGCACCGCTCGCGTCTTCATCGAGGCAACGTCGGACCCGGCGTCCGCCTCCGACAGGCAGTAGCTCCCCTGCCACTCGCCCGACGCGATGCGCGGGAGGTACGTCCGCTTCAGCTCCTCGCTCCCCCACCCCATGACGGGGATCATGCCGAGCTTGGAGATGAGCATCGCCAGGCTGGTCGAGGCGCAGACGCGCGACACCTCCTCCACCATGATCGACTGCGTGACGAAATCGGCGCCGTGGCCTCCGTACTCGGCGGGAATGCCGAGGGCAGGCAGCTCCATCTCGACACAGGCCTGGTAGCTGTCCCACGGGAACTCGGCCTTCTCGTCGACCTCGGCGGCGCGCGGGGCGATCTTGTCCTCGCAGAACTGCCGCAGAACGGCACGGAAGTCGCGCTGCTCGTCGGTGAGCGTCATGGGTTGCACGGACGTCCCCTCAGTCGACCCGGATCAGGTCCCGCCACGACGACAGGCGCTCGCGCACCTGGGCAGGCGCCAGGCGCAGCGTCTCCGACGGCACCCGGTCCACGATGCCGCGTTGGTCCCAGTAGTGATGGGCCGCCGCCTGGAACAGCGGGGTGCGGAACGCCACCAGGTCGGCAGGTGCGCCGTCCAGGAACCCCCAGAGGGCGAAGGCGAGGTCGAGGTCGTAGATCACAGGCGCCCGCCCGAACAGCGCGGCCCGTTTCATGGCCACCGCCACGCAGCCCGCCACGGCGTCCTCGTGGTGTTCCCCCGGTCCGAGCACCAGCCGCCCTTCGAACTGGCGCGCCAGCTTCAGCGCGTAGCCCTGGTCGGGGCCCGGCGTCCCCAGACGGTCGCCGGTCGGGTGCGTGTTGCCCTTCAGCTCCGCCGGCCGGTCGGGGCGCCAGGCGTCGGGCACCGGCAGCCGCTCGGGTGCGCGCACCTTGTCGGCCGTCGAGAGCGGGACGTAATCGGGCTGCGCCATGCCCCCATCATCCCGCACGAGCGTTCTGGTCCGTAAATCACGCACCCACGCGCCGGATGTACGGACCAGAAGCGGGCGGCGTCAGCAGTTCCCGGAGGCGTCGGCGACGCGGAACGTGGTGGTGGCCCGACCGACGCCCCGCTTGTTCGCTGCGATCGCGTTGACGCGCACCTCGCCGGCGGGGGCACCGACCTTCACGACGAAGGTGTCACGCCATTCGGTCCCCGGACCAGTTTCGCCACTGTTGGACCCGCCGTAGTAGTTGTTGCCGGCCGACATGCTGTTCTGCCCGTCCGAGTACACCGAGTCGTATCCGACATGAGTCTCACGCTCGGACCGCAGCACGACTGTCTGGGGCTGACCGGGGCGGACGCACGGTCGCAGTTCCTCAATCGACAGTGGGACCGGGAAGTCCTCGGGATTGCCGACCTTCGTGATGTCGTTCGACGAAGCTGCGCCGCCGGTCGACGCCGCCGAGCCGGATGCCGCCGTCGTCGGCGTCGAGCCCGCGCCGCCCGGCGCGCCAGGCGCTTGCAGGCCGGACGACGGCGTAGAGGTCGCCGTGCCGGGCGCCGCCGTGGTGGACGTCGTCTCCGACGCCGCGTTGCCGCCGTCGGACGCCGCCTGGTGCTTGTCTCCGCCACCCCCGCAAGCGCCGGTCACCACCACGATGAGCGCCGCTGCCGCCGCCGTACGGAATCGCATCGTTACTGCCCCCCGTTGTCAGGAAACACGTCGGTCGGCCCCAGCCCCGCCCGTCGCCGGACGTCCTGGAGCCCATAGCTCGCTTCGTTGTACAGGCGGGCGCCGTCACGGGCGGCCGCCACGCCCGCGTCGATCAGGGTACGACGCCCCTCCGACGATTCCGCCGCCGCCCGCCCGAACAGGCCGGCGGCGTCGATGTACCGCTGCAGCGCAGCGTCGAACGTCTTCGCTGTCGCCTCGAGCGACGGCGGCGCCGGCACGGCGCGCATCCGCTCGCGCAGACCGACGAAGGCGGACTCCCAGGCCGCTGCCTCGCCCTCCACCGTCTCCGGCGGCACCCCTTCACCGGAGAGGAGATCGCCGATGGCGGGCCGCATGCCCTGGATCTCGATACGGCCCCACTCGGTCACGAGCGGCTCGATTGCGGCCTGATACGCGACGACCTCGTCGGCTGTGGCCCGCATGCCGTCCCCGCCGGTTCGCCAGGCCACCACGCCCGCCACGGTGGAGACGAGTGCGGCAACGGCGACAACCACACCAGCGAGGACGCGCGCCCCACGCGGCACCGCCAGCCGCACTCCTGCGGCAGCCGCCGCCGACGTCACGCGTCACTCCCGGCAGGCTCGCCTTCGCCGAGGTACGAGGCGATGAGCGTGTCGTCGTCGAGCAGGTCGCGGCTGGCGCCTTCGGCGGCGATCTCGCCCTTGCGCAGCACGTAGGCGCGATCCGAGTTCTCCAGTGCCAGGTGCACGAACTGCTCCACGATCACCACCGCCGTGCCCTGCTCGTTGACCGCGCGCAGGATCTCGAACAGCGTCGACACCACCATGGGCGCCAACCCCAAAGACAGCTCGTCGACCAGCAGCAGGCGGGGGGCCGACATGAGGGCCCGGGCCACCACGAGCATCTGCTGCTCGCCGCCCGAGAGCGTGCCCGCCGCCTGGTCGGCCCGCTCGCGCAGGATCGGGAAGTAGTCCATGACCCGCTCGGCCCGGGCGGTGTAGAGCGAGCGGTCGGTGCGTTCCGAGTAGAAGCCGAGCCGCAGGTTCTCCTCCACCGACATGGCGGCGAACAGCTCGCGGCCCTCGGGCACGTGGGCGATGCCGTGCTGCACCACGCGATGCGACGGCAGGCCGTCGATCCGCTCTCCGGCCAGCGTGATCGCACCGGAACGGGGCGCCATCATCCCGGACACCGCCCGCAAGGTGGTCGTCTTGCCTGCGCCGTTGGCGCCGAGGAGGGCGACCATTTCGCCCTCGCGCACCACGAGCGAGACCGAGCGAAGCGCCTGGATCGGGCCGTAGAACACGGAGATGTCGTCAACCACGAGCAGGTCGCCCATCAGGCCGGCACCTCCGCAGTGATGGGCTCGCCCAGGTAGGCGGCCACGACATCGGGATGGCGGCTGACGTCGGCGGGCACGCCCTCGGCCAGCATGCGGCCCCGGTTGAGCACGTACATGTAGTCGCTTACTGCCGTGACCATGCGCACGTCGTGCTCGATGAGAAGGATCGAAACGCCCAGCTCGCGCCTGATGTAGAGCAGCAGGTCGGACAGCTTGTCGGTCTCGCGGTTGTCGAGGCCCGAGGCGGGCTCGTCGAGCATGACGGCAGGCGCGCCGGTGACGAGGGCCCGCCCGATCTCGACCATGCGGAGCGTGCCGAAGGGCAGCCCCGCTACCGGGCGGTCGGCGATTTCCTCGAGGCCGAGGAAGCGGATGACGCGGCGACACGTCTCCTCGGCGGCCAGCTCCGCTCGGACGGTCTTCGCCGTCACCACCACGTTGGACAGGAGGTTGGTCGGATTGTGGAGGTGGGTGGCGACCAACAGATTCTCGAAGACGGTCAGCTCGGGGAAGAGCTGGATGACTTGGAACGTGCGGCCGAGGCCCGCCGCGGCCCGGTGATGGACGGGCAACTCGGTGACGTCCTCGCCGAACAGCCGCACGGTCCCTGCGGCCGGGCTGTTGAGCCCGGAGATGGCGTTGAACAGGGTCGTCTTGCCCGCGCCGTTAGGACCGATGAGGCCGACGATCTGGCCCGGGCGCACCGCGAGGGAGGCGTCCTGCACGGCGGTGAGGCCACCGAAGCGAACGGTGATGCCCTGGGCGTCGATGACGGGCACGTCGGACGGCAGCACCAGGGTGGCGTCGTGGAGGTCGATGCGCGACGGCCCGTGGCCGTTGGTCGCAGGCGCTGGCAGCGTCGCCACCGGCCGACGGCGCCGCCGAGCGGGCATCGCGACCTCCTGGGCGCGGTGACCGTTCGTCGCCGGTCTGCCCAGCTGCTCGTAGCGGACCACGAGCCCGGTCAACGGGCGGCCGGCCGCGGGGCGCTCCTCCTCTCCGGTGCGGGCGCCACCCATGCGCTCGACGAGCCGCCCCACGACCTCGCCGGTGCGCGTGCGGACCTGGCGACCGGCGCGACCGGCGCGACCGAGCGCTTCTCCTACCGTGTCGGCGTCGCTCTTCAACCGCTCCACGACCGGTTGCATGCGCTCACTCGCCACCCAGTGCCGCATGCGCCGGCGCAAGCCGGCCGTCGACTGGGGCAGACCTGCCAACCCCTTGGGATAGACGAGCAAGATCACGGCCAGCAGGGCGGCCGAGACGAGCTGGAGGTACTGGCCCAGCGTAGGAACGCGGAAGAACAGCTCGGACAGCGCGGCGAAGAGCGCGGCCGCCGCCACCGCGCCGCCCAGGCTGCGCAAGCCGCCGACCACGGCGATGGCGAGGAACAGCAGCGAGATGCGCAACGAAAACTGCTCGGGCACGACCGTTACTTGGTGCGTGAGCATGAGGTTGCCCGCCAGCCCGGCCACGAACCCGGCCGCCGCGAAAGCGAAGAGCTTGTGGCGCACCACATCGATGCCGAGCGAGGCGGCCGCCATCTCCGACCCGCGCACGGCGAAGAAGGCGCGCCCCGTCTTCGAGTCACGCAGGTTGAGCAGCCCGAAGAACACCGTCGTCGCCACCGCCAGCATCACGTAATAGAACGTGCGCCGGTCGGTGAAGTCGAAGAACGGGAAGGCGCCCTCGATGCCGACCGGCGCCGTCTCCACCGAGGCGCTGCCGCCCTTGCCCGAGAACCAGGGCACCACGAAGAGGTACTCGTCGGCCATCCAGGCGAAGATCAACGTCGCCACCGCGAGGTACAGCCCGCGCACGCGCAGCGCCACCACACCGAGCAGCGCGGAGGCTCCGGCGGCCAGCATCGGCCCGAGCAGCAGCGTCCACGGGAAGCCGATACCGAGGTGCCGGGTGAGCAGCGCCGAGCCGAAGGCGCTGATGCCGAGGAAGCTGGCCTGCGCCAAGGAGATCTGCCCCACCCACCCCGTCAGCATGACGATCGACGCGGCGGCGATGAAGTACTGGCCCATGAGGATTCCGTCGCCCAGCACGGAGAAGGTGTCGAGCGGCCGCAGGAAGCTCGGGATGCCGAGTATCGGCCAGGTCACGGCGATCACGAGGGCGATGTAGCGAACCAGCCGACGGCGGCCGCCCCGTTCGGGCAGACGTGTGCGGTCAAAGGCGCTGTGACGAACGGCCGCGTCGTCCACGGACGCGAGGGCCCCGCTGGTGTCGGCCGCCGCGATACGACCGCCTCGGAAGTACATGACACCCATGGCGAGCGCGGTGAGGGCCAACTGCGGCATGCCCACCTGGGATGCCAAGCCCTGCAGCCCGGGCACCACCCGGAAGGCCGGCACCAGGCCCTGCACGGCGCCGACGATGAACGCGCCCACCACCGCGCCGGGCAGGCTGCCCAGGCCGCCGATGAGGGCGGCCACGAAGGCGGGCAGCATCTGGAGCGACAGGCTGTAGGGCTGGAGGCTGGTGACGGCGGCCAGCAGGATGCCCGCGAGCGCGGCGAGGCCGCCGCCCAGCATCCACGCCATGCGCGCCATGCGGTCGGCGTCGATCCCCATGAGACCTGCGGCACGCGGGTTCTCGGCGGCGCCCCGCAAGGCGAGGCCGATCTCGGTGAAGCGGAACAGCGCGAAGAACCCGGCCGCACAGAGCAGGGACACGGCGAAGAGGCCGAGCTGGCCCCAGCGCAGCAATGAGCCGGAGACGGTGACGCCGCCCTCGGGGAACACCAGCGGGGCGATGCGCGAGCCCGAGCCCCAGATCTGGGCGGACGCCGCCACGACGAGGCCGTAGACGGCGACCGTGCCCACCGTCTGCGCGGTGGGGCCCTGCGTGGCGAGGGGGCGCACGAACAGCCGCTCGATGGCCGCCCCCAGCCCGGCGCCGACGGCGACACCAAGCGGCACGGCCAGCAGCATGGGTACGCCGCGGGCGCTGGCCTCGTAGACGAAGTAGGCGGGAAGGAGCGCCATGGCGCCATGGGCCAGGTTCAGTACCTTCGACGCCCGGAAGATGACGACGATGCCGATGGCCAGCATGGCGTAGGCCCCGATCAGGGGCAGCGACAACAGCAGGTAGACGAGGAACTGCAGCACGAGTCGGCTACTCCCCTTCGGGAATGTCTTGGCCGACCCAGGGGTCCTTGATGAAGTCCGTCGTCGTGCGCCAGCCGTTGAACTCCTGGCGGTACTGGATCTCGAAGGCGCGCGCGGCGGTGTTGGCGAAGTGCGAACCGCGCCACGAGAGCGGCTGTGACAGGCCGATGTCGAACGTCATTGTGTCGAGCACCGCACGCAGGTTGTCGCGGGTGACGTTGGGGCCGACTTTCTCCAGTGCCTGCACCAGGAGGTTCATCCCGACGTAGCCACCCTCGAGGAACTGGTTGGCCACGTCCGCCGACGACGACTCCTGCCGGATCTCGTTCACGTACTTCGAGACGGCGGGCGTCCCTGCCAGCGCCTCGATGGGTGGGTTGTATCCCGTCCACACCCACATGCCGTTGCACAACGTGCCGCAGTTCTCGGCCATGCGCCGGTTGAACAGCGGCTGGGCGCCGCCGAAGCCGATGGTCGGATCGCGATCGCGTCCGCCCTTCATGAAGGCGACAGCGGTGTCGGGCTCGAGGAGCAAGGCAACGAAATCGCACGGTGTCGTCGACTGGTAGCACGCAGTGCTGAACGCCCGAGCTTCCGAGTTGTACGACGACTTGCCCGGCTGGATCCCGCAGAAGCGCTGCTGGCAGCTCTTCAGCGAGGGATCGAACCCCGGCACGTTCGATCCGGTGAGACGCTTCACGGCCTCGTTGTACGCGAAGGCGCCCTCGACGCCGAAGTGGTACTTGGCGTCGAAGACGATCCCAAACGTCTTCGCGCCGCGCTGTGCCGCGTTCTGGGCCATGACGTGCATGGTGGAGATGGTCGAGGTCGCCACCGGCCAGATCCACGGGTTCAGGTACTGGTGGATCAGCATCCCGTCGGTACCCACCACGGGGACCTTCTTCTGCGTGATGTAGCTGTTGGCCGAGCGCAGGCCTTCAGACGACGGAACGACGGCAAGGGCGAACACCTTCTCGCTCTCCACAAAGTTCTGGATGTACTGCTGGCCCAGCGCGGCGTCCCACGAGTCGTTGCGCAGGATCAGCTCGAGTTGACGCCCACAGATGCCGCCCGCCCGGTTGACGCGGTTCAACACGGCCGTCATGCCGGTGCGCACCGGTGCCAGGAAGCTCGCCCCGGGCCCGTCGTCGACGACCGTGGCCGCCAGCTTGATCCTCTTGTCGCTGACCCCGACATCCGTGTTGCCACCGTTCTGGCCGGCCGCGCATTGCTGTCCCGGCTTGGTGGCCACCGACTGGCTTGCGTTCGCACGGTTGCCGCCGGCGGCACCCGTCCGTCCCGGGCCGCCCGTCGCCGCTGTGGCAGCCGCATTCGGATCGGCGGCGACGTTGGGGTCGAGCGCGCCGTCGGTCCCGACGTCGACGGCCGCGGTCTGCTCGGCGGGCCCGACAGCGACGGTGCCGCCGCCGTCCTTGCTCAACGGGACGACGGTGACCACCGAGAGGAGGACCCCGACGCCGACGATGACGCCGAGGGTGGTGAGCGAGCTGCCGACGGACGGATCGAAGCGCTTCACAAGCGGTCTCCGGAGACGATGGCGTCGCGTTGCAGGAGCAACCAGCGACGAGCGGACAGATAGACGGGAGCGAGGAGGACCGCCCAGATCGGGAACAGGCGAACGGCGCCGCCTATGCCGTTCCAGATCAGGCCTGCGGTCCGCCCGACCGAGGTGGGGATGGCAGCGAATGTCGTCGGCGCATCTCCCGCGCTGCCGGTCAGCGGCACCTCGCCCACCGGCGACCCGAAGCCGCTGTCGCTTCCACCGATCGACAAGCCGTCGCCAGTGGACAGGGCGGCGAGAGGGACGAGGGCGCCGCCGCCGAGGTCGGGATCGGTCACCACGTCGCCCGACGTCCGGGTGATGCCATAGCGGGCCTCGGCCGCCACGGCGGCCAACTCGAGGATCATGCGAGAACGGACCCGGTTGTCCATGGCCAGCGTCAACACGGCGCCGGGGACCTCGACCCGTTCCGGCGTCTGCCCATTGACGACAACCTCCTGCAACTGCTCCGGGAGCGATCGCCGCACAAGAGCCTGGTAGCCGCCCTTGCTGCCGGACGCCATCGTCGGGTCCGGTGTCGGGAACCTGACACTGAGACGGCCGCCCACCAGCCCCTTCCCGAGGCGGTCCAGTTCTGCGAGCGTGCATGTCTCACGGCATCGCTGCTCACCCTCGACGTAGACGTCCTTGACCTCACGCTTGTAGGTGCTGCCCGCCGTGCCGGGCCGCCCGCGCGCCCACGCCTCCGTCGTCACCCGCACCTCCCCTATGCGGAGCAACTCGCGTCCGGCGTCCGTCACCACGATGTTCTCCGCGCGGCTCGTGACCGTCACCACGGTGCCTCGTGTCGCGTCCCGTCGGCTGCGCGCCGCGATGTCGCTTCGCCCGACCTTCATCCCGATGTCCGCGCTCGACTCCTCCAGGACGGCGGTGAGCGACGCGCTCTCCTTCCTGAAGTCGCACGCGGCTGTGGCACCGTCTTCAGTGGCCGTTCGGGGTTGCCCCGTGAAATCGAGACAGCGCGCCTCGCCGTACGGCCAGGGAACCGCTGCGCCGGGTGCTTCGGGGCTGACGACGACCTGTTGATCACGCGCCGTATTGCCGTCGCGTTCGGCGGCGATCGCCGCCGCACTCGCTTCACCGTTTCCGATTCCCAAGGTGTTGATGTACGCCCCGCGAAACTCACGACTTTGCTCTGGCCCGCCGCTGAGTCCGGTGGCATTGAAGAACACGTTTTGCGGGCCGCCGATCCACCGGTAGCGCGACCCGAACCCTTGCGCCACCCCCGAGTAGACGACGTGCGTCCTACCGGGAACCTCCGGAACGTCGCTCGTATTCACATCCGGATCGTCTCGCGACGGGTCGACGGACGGTGCTCCGTCGTCTTGGACGATCGAAAAGGCCTCGGAATCCGCGTAGGCAAGGAAAAGCCGGTGGGTCACGGTGTCGACGGCGATCGTCGAGTAGATCGGCACGACGCCGTTGCGTGTGTTGTACTGCGGATAGCGGCGCGCTTGCGGCAACGGCGTCGGCCGGATGTCGGCGGCGAGGAGCCCGTACCGGCTGTCCTGGCTGAGGCCGTAGACACGGCCATTGACGCCGTCGAGACCGATCGAGTTGAACTGATTGGTGCCACCGGACGTCCCGCCCACGAACGAGCTGGTCTTTGCGTCGAAGCCGTAGAGCGTGGAACCGCCGGCTGCACCGCTGAAGGCGGAGATGAGCATGCGCCCCGATGCGACATCGATCACGGAATCCGCAGTCGAAAAGTCGCCTGGGCGGGTGAAGCGCTCGAAGACGTGGGGAACGGTCGGCCCCCGAAGCGGGTCACCGTCCAACACGAGACGACCGATCCCCGGCGATTGCGGAAGCTGCGTTCCGTTGGGAGAAAGCGCCGCGCATCCGAAGTAGAGCGAACTGGCAAACGGCAAGTAGGCAAGGGCGGCGTTGATACGTTGATTCCCCTGCATCGGCACGGGGCACTCGTTGGAGACGTCGCGTGTCCAGTTGACCTTGGCGCCCGCCGGAGATCCCACTGGGACATCCAACTCGGTGACCTTGACGCCGTTCTTGTTCGTGCCGTTGAGCGCCGTGGAAAGGGCCCACAGCAAGCGGCTTCCCGGCATGCGGTAGAGACCGATCACCTGCTGCTCGTTCCCGATGCGGGATCGGATGTCGAACGTGCCGACCTTCACCAGGGCGCCCTCGCGGAGCCCGAAGCGATGCAATTGCGCCCCGCCGGCCACGCCCGCGGAAACCGCCACGAACAAGTCGCCTCCGTCGTCGACGAAGAACGCCGTCGGCGTTGTGCGGCCCGGGTTCATGCCGACCGACTTCGGCTGCAACGTGTCGAGGTCGAAGGTCCGCACCCAACTGCCACTGGTCGCGTAGGCGTAGACCGTGCGCGTCTCGGCGTGTGGGTACAGGAGCAATTGCGCCGTATCCCCTGGTTTTCCTGCCGGCAGCCAGGTACCGACCAGCGGCATGTCGTGCCCGGTGGCACGGGCGCCCGCCGACGGGAGGACCATGGCCGCAATCACGGCCAGGACGGCGCACGCCGTCGCCGCCCGGACCGCAGTGCGGCGACCCGCCGATGCGTTTTTTTCCAGTACTTGGATCAAGGCCGATCCCCCCGCGTCGCCTACGGGTGACGAACGCGTCACCCGGGAGTATGACGTCAAGTGTTCCACGTCTTCTACATCAAATCCTGTCACGGTTCGACAGCGAATGGACGACGGGCAAACCGATGCAACAGCACGGCCAGAACGAAGGAACACCCCTCCCGCGCCAAGGAGGGGAGGGATCGACCCTCCCCTCCTTGTGACGGCGGATGGGTGCTACACGCCGCCGAAGGCAGCGACGCCTGTCAGTTCGTAGGCGGTCACGGGCGCACCCGGAGGCAGCACTGTGCTCGGGATGAAGTTGAACGCACCGACGACAGCGCCGCTCGAGGTGGTCCCGCCGACGGTGACCGAGCAGGTGGCGCTGACCACTAACACGATTGTGGCCACACGCACGTACGTCATGGCGCTGCACGAGACGCTGATCGCAGCACCGGTGACGGTGCCGGAGCCGGCGCACGAGCCGCTGACTGTGCCGAACCCGACGGCGTAGTTGTCGCCGACTGTTGTGTTGCTGCTCCCCGAGAAGCTGCAGCTAACGCTGCCTACATCCGCGGCAGGCGCGCTGTTGGCGAAGGCGCCCGTCGCGGTGCCGCCGAAGGCGATTGTGGGCTGGACGGCGGGCAACAGTGTCAGGCCGGGCGAGATGGTGCCACTGCCCTGGACGACGGCGGCGCCGGCGCCCGGAGCGGCATAGGCGGTGTTGGTGGACAGCATGGCGAAGCCGGCAAGAAGCACGCCGGCCAGAGTCAACTTGCGTGCAAGACGCATCGTTCCCCCAGTTGATAGATGCGAGAGGCGGGCTTTCCACCTCCCACCTACCTCATACGACGGAGGGGGGCATCCGTGTCACAAATTCATGACACGGTCGCGAACACGGCGTCAGGCGTTGTGGAGCAGGCCGTAGACCACCGAGTCGGACAGGGCCTGCCACGACGCCTCGATGATGTTCTCCGACACCCCGATGGTCGTCCACGAGCGCTCGCCGTCGGTGGAGTCGAGGAGCACCCGGGTGACCGCGCCCGTGCCTTTGGCCGTGTCGAGCACGCGCACCTTGTAGTCGGTCAGGTGGACCTGGGCCAGCGCCGGGTAGACGGACCCGATGGCCAGCCGCAGGGCGGCATCGAGCGCGTTGACGGGGCCGTTCCCCTCGGCCGTGGTCACGATGCGCTCCTCGCCCATGTGCACCTTGATGGTGGCCTCGGTGGTCAGCTCGCCCTCGCGCTCGTCGGTGATCACCCGGAACGACTCCAGCCGGAAGTACGGCTGCTCCCATCCGGCCGCCCGTCGCATGAGCAGCTCCAGCGAGCCGTCGGCCGCCTCGAAATGGAAGCCCTCGTGCTCGAGCCGCTTGAGGCTGTCGACGATCTCGTTGAGTGTCGGCCCGTCGAGGTCGAGGCCGAGCTCCTGGGCCTTCAACTGCAACGTCGACTTGCCCGCCAGCTCGCTCACCAGGAAGCGGGTGCCGTTGCCTACCGCATCGGGCGACACGTGCTCGTAGGCGTCGGGCCGCTTGGCGATGGCGCTCACGTGCAGCCCCGCCTTGTGGGCAAAGGCCGACGTGCCGACATACGGCTGCTGCGGGTTCATGGTGACGTTGACCAGCTCGGCGACGTGGTGGGACACCGCCGTGAGCCGCGGCAGCCGGTCGGGCGGCAGCGTCTGCACGCCCATCTTCAACGACAGGTTGGCGATCGTGGTGGTCAGGTTGCAGTTGCCGGTGCGCTCGCCGTAGCCGTTGATGGTGCCCTGCACGTGGCGGGCGCCGCCCCGCACGGCGGCCAGCGCGTTGGCGACGGCGCAGCCGGTGTCGTCGTGGGTGTGGATGCCGACCATGACGTCGTCGCCGAAGTAGGCGACGACGTCCGACACGATCCGCTCCACCTCGTGGGGCAGCGAGCCGCCGTTGGTGTCGCACAGCACGAGGGTGTCGGCCCCCTTTGTGGCCGCGCCCTCCAGCACCCGCAGCGAGAACTCGGGGTTGCGCTTGTACCCGTCGAAGAAGTGCTCGGCGTCGAAGAGCACCCGCCGCCCCGACCGCTTCAGGAACTCCACCGAATCGGCGACCATGGCGACGCCCTCGTCGAGCGTCGTCTCCAGGGCTTCGGTGACGTGGTAGTCCCAGCACTTCCCGACGATGCACACGACGCCCGTTCCCGCCTCCACCAGGTGGCGGAGGGTGTCGTCGGAGTCGACCTTGCCGAGCTTGCGCCGGGTCGACCCGAAGGCGACCAGCGTCGAGGCGTCGAGGTCGAGCTCGCTGTGCACGCGGCGGAAGAACTCGTCGTCCTTGGGGTTGGCGCCCGGCCAGCCGCCCTCGATGTAGTGGAGTCCGAGATAGTCGAGCTGCTCGGCGATGCGCAGCTTGTCGTCGACCGTGAGCGAGATGCCCTCGAGCTGGCTCCCGTCGCGCAGGGTCGTGTCGAACACCTCTACGGCGTCGGGCAGCTCACCGGGCATGTTCGAGCCAGTCCTTGTAGCGGTCGACCTCGCCCCGGACGGTGGCGAAGTACGTCTCCTGGATCTGCTTGGTGATGGGGCCGGGAGGCCCGAGCTCGCGGTCGTCGACCGAGCGGATCGGCACCACTTCGGCGGCGGTGCCGGTGAGGAACGCCTCCTCGGCCACGTAGAGGTCGGAGCGCAGGATGTTGCCGACCTCGCACTCGTAGCCGAGGTCGCGGGCGATCGTCATCACCGAGTTCTGGGTGATGCCTTCGAGGGCGCCCGCCGAGGTCGGCGGCGTGACGATCCTCCCGTGGCGCACCACGAAGATGTTCTCCCCCGTGCACTCGCTGACGTAGCCCTGAGGCGACAGCAGGATGGCCTCGTCGTAGCCCGCCTTGATGGCCTCGATCTTGGCCATCGAGGAGTTGATGTACATGCCGGTACCCTTGGCGGCAGGCGGCATGGCGTTGGGGTCGTGGCGCTGCCACGAGCTGATCTTCATGCGCACGCCGTTGGCGATCCCCTCGTCGCCGAGGTACGAGCCCCACGGCCACACTGCGATGGACACGTTCACCGGGCACGGCAGCGGGTTCAGGCCCATCTCGCCGTAGCCGAGGTAGACGAGCGGGCGGATATAGCACGAGTCGAGCTTGTTGACCCGCACCGTCTCCTTGGTCGCCTCCACCAGTTCGTCGACGGTGAAGGGGATGTCGAGCATGAAGATGCGGGCGCTGTCGAAGAGCCGCTTGATGTGGTCGGTGAGGCGGAACACCGCGGGGCCCTGCGCGGTGGCGTAGGCGCGGACGCCCTCGAAGACGCCGCAGCCGTAGTGCAGCGTGTGGGTGAGGACGTGGATGCGGGCGTCGTCCCAGGCGACGAGCTCGCCGTCCATCCAGATCTTCTCCGACGGGGTGATCGGCATCTCAGACCCTTTCTGCGACTGCGTCGCCCAGCTCTGTCGTGGTACCCGTCAGCGAGGCCGCTTCGGACACCGCCTTCTCCACCCGGGCGGCGGCGTCGGCCTCGCCCAGGAAGTCCAACATCATCGCCGCCGAACGGATGGCGGCCAGCGGGTTGGCCTTGCCGGTCCCCACGATGTCGGGGGCGGACCCGTGCACCGGCTCGAACAGCGACGGCCCCGTCCGCGACGGGTTGAGGTTGGCGGAAGCGGCCAGGCCGATGCCGCCGGCCACGGCGCCACCCAGGTCGGTGAGGATGTCGCCGAAGAGGTTGTCGGTGACGATCACGTCGTAGCGCTCGGGCGACTCCACGAAGTAGATGCACGCAGCGTCCACGTGGTTGTACGCCGTCTCGACATCGGGGAACTCGCCGGCGACCTCGTCGAACGTCCGCTGCCACAGGTCGCCCGCGAAGGTGAGGACATTCGTCTTGTGGACCAGCGTGAGGTGGCGACGCTGCCGCGACTGGGCCAGCTCGAAGGCGAAGCGCACGCAGCGCTCGACGCCCATGCGGGTGTTGACCGACCCCTGCGTGGCGATCTCGTGAGGGGTGCCCTTGCGCAGGAAGCCGCCCTCGCCCGCATAGGTGCCTTCGGTGTTCTCCCGCACCACGTAGCAGTTGAGGCGCTCGGAGTGAAAGGGCCGCAGGTTGACGTACAGGTCGAGCTCGAAGCGCAGGCGGAGCAGCAGCCCCCGCTCGATGACCCCGGGCGGCACGTCGGGAGCGCCCACGGCGCCGAGGAGGATGGCGTCGAAGCCGCGCAGCTCCTCCAGCACGCGGTCGGGCAGCACCTCGCCGGTGCGGAGGTAGGCGGCGCCCCCCAGGTCGTAGTCGACCTCTTCCAGCTCGACACCCGCGGCGCGCACGACCTTGCGGGCCTCGGCCACCACCTCGGGGCCGATCCCGTCGCCACCGATGACTGCGACTCTGCGTGAAGCCAACGACTTGCTCCTTGAAAATGAAAAACCGCCCACGGAGTGGACGGTCGACAGCGCACACCGGAGGTCCGGCGGGCGCTACGTGATAATGACTACGAAGGGGGTGAGCGGGGACACAGTTCCGCCAGTGTCGCCCAACGCGCCGCCCCCGTCAACCGCGCCGGCACCGGCCCGATATCCTCGTGGTGATGAGCGAGACGCAACTCTCCCGCGGTGCGTACGAGCGCCTCCAGGCCGAGCTCGAGGACCTCACCACGCGAGGCCGCGTCGAGATCGCCCGGGCCATCGAGGCTGCCCGGGCGCTGGGCGACCTCTCGGAGAACGGCGACTACCACGCCGCCAAGGACTCGCAGGGGAAGATGGAGGCCCGCATCCGGCAGCTCGAGCACATCCTGTCGACGGCCGCCATCGTCGACGAGTCGGCCACGCCCGAAGGCGTGGTGGGCGCCGGGTCGGTGGTCACCATCCGCTACGACGGCGACGACGACATCGAGCAGTACCTGATCGGGTCGATCGAGGAGAAGCACGAGGACTACGAGGTGATCTCCCCCAGCTCGCCGCTGGGCCAGGCGCTGGTGGGGCGCAAGGCCGGCGAGGTTGTCGAGTACGAGGTGCCGAGCGGCGCCCGCCTCAAGGTCGAGCTGGTGCAGGTGGGCACCTAACAGCTCGGCTTCTCGTTGCGGAAGTGCGCGCCGGGGTGCGCACTTCCGCAACGAGAAGCGGTGGTGGCTATGCCTCGGCGGGCTGTTCACCTCGGCGGTCGCGCCGCTGCGGAAGCGAGACCCGGGCCACGGTGCCGCCGCCGGAACGCGGCAGCAGCGTCACGTTGCCGCCCAGCGACTGCGCCAGCTCCCGCACCACATGCAGCCCCACGCCCATGCCCCCCGGCGCCGGGTGGTCGCCCTGGCGGAACAGCTCGAAGAGGTGTTCGGGATCGCCCGGCGGGAGGCCCGGGCCGCGGTCGAGCACGTCGACGGTGAACTGGCTTTCCGTCAGTGTCGCCTCCACACCGATGGGGCCGATGGTGGCGTACTTGGAGGCGTTGGCCAGCAGGTTGATCATGATTTGGCGCAGCCGCGACGGCACCGTCCAGACCATCATGTCCTCGGGAACGCCGTTCACAATTCGCCCGGCTGCCACCGGCCCCACCGAGTCGCTGGCGTCGCGGACGAGGGCCGCCAGGCTGATGCGGTGCCGCCGCATGTCGGCGCCCACACTCCCCCGAACGCCCGCACCGGCGCGCAGGTCGCGCAGGACGTCGGCCATGTGCTCGGCCTGCCGCTTTCCCCGCTCGGCGAGGTCTGTGACCAGGGCCGGGTCGACATCGGGCGTCTGCAGCGCCTCGAAGGCGGCCAGCACCACGGTGAGCGGGTTGGCCAGTTCGTGCACGACCACGCGGGTCAGTTGCTCGACGGCCTCCGGACCGGCAGCTTCACCGGCTGCGTGCAGGCGTCGGCGGGGATCTGGTTCATCGGTCACGAAACACCTGCCGTAAGTGGGGGGCCATTTTCCAAAAGTGTGTGCGCGTGTCCCACACTTTAAAAGCGTAGAGGACGAAGGGTCTCAATTGAGGGATTCTCGGCGTCTGTACTTCACAAATTCCGTCCCGTCATCTACAAACGCAGGCAATGGGCCGATTCGGCGAGATCCTCCGAAATCGCCGGGCGGAGCAAGGCCTGGAGCAGCGCGACGTCGCCCGCCGCCTCGGCGTCACCCAACAGACCGTCTCCAAATGGGAGACGGGCGTGACGATCCCTCGCGCTCCTCGCATCGCCGCTCTGGCTTCCTTGCTCAACCTCGACCCCGGACTTCTGCACAGGGCCGCCGGCTCGGCCCCCGACTCGTCCGCACGCCCCAAGGGCGTACAAGGGCCCAACGTATCGTTGGAGCTGCTTTCGGAGAGGGACCTTCTGCGCCTTCTGGACGCGGCGTGGCAGGAGTTCCGACGACGGCACCAGCTCGATCGCTGAGCGTGCGCTACTCGCCGGGCGACAACATCCACGTCTCGCCCCGGTAGCGGGCCCAGTTGGCGGCCGCCCGCCCGGCCATCCAGGCCAGCAGCCCGCACCACAGCCCGACGATCCCGAGCTGCGGTCGGGCGAGCACGGCGGCGGCGAACGGCACGAAGACGACGAGCCCGGCCGCGGTGCTCCACTGGAGGAAGCGGAAGTCCGAGGCGCCGATGAGGATGCCGTCGAGGACGAAGGCGACCGCCGCGGGCACCTGCACCACGGCGGCCACGAGCAGCGCCAGCCGGGCGCGGTCCAGCACGGCGGGGTCCTCGCTGAACACGCCCGGCAACCACGGCGACGAGGCGGCGAGCGCGGTGGCGACCACCAACCCGGCGACGACCCCCCAGCCCAGCAACCGACGCGACACGGCACGGGCTTCGACGTGGTCCCGGGCGCCGAGGGCGCGCCCCACCAGGATCTGCCCGGGGATGGCGAGCGAGTCGAGCACCAGGGCGATGAACATGTGGACCTGGAAGGTGATCTGGTGGCCGGCGAGGGTCGCGGCATCGGTGCGGGCGGCCACCGCGGTGGCCAGCGCCAGCGCCAGGAACAGCGCCGCCGTACGGAAGAACAGGCGGCGGCCCGCCACGAGGAGGCGGCGGATCTCGGCGGGGACGGGCCGGGAACCGGCCTCCACGGCGAGCAGGCGGCGGGCGAGCAGGAGCAGGAACCAGGCCGCTGCCCCGATCTGGGCGAGCACCGTGCTCCACGCCGACCCCGCCACGCCCCAGCCGAACCCGTAGACGAAGATGAGCTCGACGACGACGTTGACGGCGTTGGCCACGGCGGCGACGACCAGCGTGGTGCGCACCGCGCTCACCCCGCGGAGGTACCCGTGGGCCACGTAGGCGACGAGCACGGCCGGGATGCCCACGCAACTGATGCGGAGGTAGGTGCGGCCTGCCGCGGCGATGCCGCCCTCGCCGCCGACCAGCGCGACCAAGGGGCCCGCAGCGGCCGCCACCGCGACGGCGAGGGGAACCCCGACGAGCGCGCACAGCCACAGGCCCTGCATGGCGACGGCACCCGCGCCGCGGTGGTCGTCGCGTCCTGTCAGGAAGGCGACCCGGGCGGTGGTCCCGTAGGAGAGGAAGTTGAACACGGGCAGGAGCGCGGCGATGACGACCGATGCCACGGCCACGCCGCCGAGGGGCACGGTCCCGAGGCGGCCGACGATGGCGGTGTCGACCAGGATGTAGAGGGGCTCGACGGCCAGGGTGCCGAGGGCAGGGACGGCGAGGCCGACGATGCGCCGGTCGCGCTCGGTCAGCGCCACGACACCCCCCGCCCGCCACAACCCAGCCGCCCCCACACTGCGAACTTGCGTACGGAACGCGCTGTTTTGCAACGCGATCCGTACGCAAGTTCGGCGGAGGCGGGGGTCATGCCCAGGCCATGTCGCGCTCGATGCGGCGGGCCGCCGCCGTCACCGCCGCCGCGTACCGCTTGCCGGGCGAGCGGGTCGTCCGGTCCACCGGTCCCGACACGGACACGGCAGCCACCACCTCCCCGCCCCGCCACACCGGGGCGCTGACCGAGGTGACGCCCTTCTCCCGCTCCTCCACGCTCTGCGCCCACCCCCGCCGCAGCGAGCCCGGCTCGCCCCGGAGGACCTTCCCGGCCGAGCCCTTGTCGAGCGGCAGCGCCGCGCCCACCGACACGATCGTCCGCAATTCGTGGAGCGACTCGAAGGACACCACGCACACCCGCTTGCCGTTGCGCAGCACGTAAAGCTGACTGCTTTCCCCGGTCGCATCGCGCAGCTCCTCGAGCGCGCCTACCGCCGTCTGCTCCAGCGCCCGCCCGGTGAGCCGTGGGCCGAGGGCGAAGCGGCCCTCACCGTCGCGGGCCACCAGCCGATGGCGCTCCAGTGCGGCAGCCAACCGGTGGGCCGTGGCCCGGGACAAGCCGCTCGCCTCGACGAGCTGCCCGAGGGTGAGCGGTCCCGTCTCCAGCGCGTCGAGGATGGCGACCGCCTTGTCGAGGACCCCGACACCGCTTACACTGTCCACGTAGCGAGATTACCGTCTCAGATTGTGAGATAGCAACCATGGCGAAGACGCTGAGCGAGAAGGTCTGGGACCGACACGTCGTCCGGGACGCCGAGGGCGAGCCCGACCTGCTCTACATCGATCTCCACCTCGTACACGAGGTCACCTCTCCCCAGGCCTTCGACGGGCTGCGCATGGCGGGCCGCAGGGTCCGCCGCCCCGACCTCACCCTGGCGACCATGGACCACAACGTCCCCACCCTCGCCGTCGACCAGCCGGTGGCCGACCCCGTCTCCCGCAAGCAGATGGAGGTGCTGGCGGCCAACTGCGCGGAGTTCGGCGTGCCGCTCTTCCCCATGGGGCATCGCAACCAGGGGATCGTCCACGTCATCGGCCCCGAGCTGGGCCTGACCCAGCCGGGCATGACGATCGTCTGCGGCGACAGCCACACCGCCACCCACGGCGCCTTCGGGGCGTTGGCGTTCGGCATCGGCACCAGCGAGGTCGAGCATGTGCTCGCCACCCAGACGCTTCCCCAGCGGCGACCCGGCACCATGGCCGTCGAGGTCGAGGGCGACCTGCCGCTCGGCGTCACCGCCAAGGACGTCATCCTCGCCGTCATCGGGCGCATCGGCACCGGCGGCGGGATCGGGTCGGTGATCGAGTACCGCGGTTCGGCGATCCGGTCGCTGTCGATGGAGGGCCGCATGACGGTCTGCAACATGAGCATCGAGGGCGGCGCCCGGGCCGGGATGATTGCCCCGGACGACGTGACGTTCGCCTACCTGGAGGGCCGCAAGCACGCGCCCAAGGGCGCGGCCTGGGAGCAGGCGCTCGACGACTGGCGGTCGTTGGCCACCGACACCGACGCCACGTTCGACAAGTCGGTCTCAATCGACGCCGGCGGGTTGGCGCCGCACGTGTCGTGGGGCACGAACCCGGCGCAGGTCGTGCGCATCGACGGCACGGTGCCGTCGCCCGACGCCTTCCTCGACCCCGGCGAGCGCGACGCCGCGGCGCGCGCGCTGCAGTACATGGAGCTCGAGGCGGGCACGCCGGTCCGCGACATCGCCGTCGACACCGTGTTCATCGGTTCGTGCACCAACGCCCGGATCGAGGACCTGCGCGCCGTGGCGGCCGTCGCCGAGGGCCGTCGGGTGAAGCCCGGCGTCCGGGCCATGATCGTCCCCGGGTCGGGGCTCGTGAAGGAGCAGGCCGAGCAGGAGGGCCTCGACACGATCTTCACCGCCGCCGGCTTCGAGTGGCGGGGCGCCGGGTGCTCGATGTGCCTGGCCATGAACCCCGACAAGCTGGCGCCGGGCGAACGGGCGGCGTCGACGTCCAACCGCAACTTCGAGGGACGGCAGGGCCCGGGCGGGCGCACGCACCTCGTGTCCCCCGCCGTCGCCGCCGCCACCGCCGTTGCCGGCCGGTTCGCCACCCCCGAGGAGTTGGACTGACGTGCGAGCGGAGCGAGTACTTCAGGCCGACGGCGCGAGCGCTTGCTCGCCCGGCGGCGATGGGCTTGGGGCGCAGCCCCGAAGGAGGCACTGACGTGCGAGCGGAGCGAGTACTTCAGGCCGACGGCGCGAGCGCTTGCTCGCCCGGCGGCGATGGGCTTGGGGCGCAGCCCCGAAGGAGGCACTGATGGAGCCCATTCGCACGATCACAGGCACCGGCGTGCCGCTGCGCCGCAGCGACGTCGACACCGACCAGATCATCCCCGCCGAGTGGCTCAAGCGGGTGGAGCGCACGGGCTTCGGCGAAGGCCTGTTCTCGGCGTGGAAGAAGGACCCCGGCTTCGTGCTCAACAAGCCGGGGTACCGGGGCGCGTCGATCCTCGTGGCGGGGCCGAACTTCGGCACCGGCTCCTCTCGGGAGCACGCGGTGTGGGCGCTGGTCGACTACGGCTTCCGGGCCGTGGTGTCGCCCCGCTTCGCCGACATCTTCCGCAACAACTGCACCAAGGCCGGGCTGGTGCCGGTTCAGGTGGACGAGTCGGTGGTGGAGGCGCTGCAATCCGCCATCGAGGCCGACCCCTCGTTGGAGATCACCGTCGACGTGGAGTCGCGCATGGTGTGGGCCGAGAAGGCGGGATTGGAGTCGGCCTTCCCGCTCGACGACTTCACCCAATACCGCCTGCTGGAGGGGCTCGACGACATCGGCCTGACGCTGCGCCACGTCGAGCGCATCGACGCCTTCGAAGCCACGCGCTCGCCGCTGCTGCCCACCGCCTCGGCGTAATTCACGGGCCGGCAGCGCGGCCGCGTCGGTACGGTCGGCGCATGCCGACCCCGCTCACAACCGTCCGCCGGCGCGCCCCGCGCGGCCGGTACGACCGAGCCGTCGTCGACGCCATCCTCGACGAGGGCACGGTCTGCCACGTGGCGCTGACGAGCGAGGGCGGACCGGTGGTGCTGCCCACCGGGTACGTGCGCATCGGCGACGAGCTCGTGGTGCACGGCGCGGTGGCGAACGCGCTGATGCGCCAGGCGGCCGACGGGCGGCCGTTGTGCATCGCCGTCACGCTGCTCGACGGCTTGGTGCTCGCCCGCTCCACGTTCAAGCACTCGATGAACTACCGGTCGGTGGTCGTGTTCGGCCGGGCGCGGGTGGTGGAGGGCGACGAGAAGGCGGCGGCCTTGGCGAGGTTCGTCGACCACATCGCCCCCGGGCGCTCGGGCGAAGCCCGAGCCGCGAACGACAGTGAGCTGCGCGCCACCCTGGTGCTGGCGGTGCGGATGGACGAAGTATCGGCCAAGGTGCGCACCGGTCCGCCGCTCGACGACGAGGACGACCTGCCCTTGCCGGTGTGGGCCGGCGTGGTCCCGCTCGGGACGGTCGTGGGTCGCCCCCAACCGGACCCTGCCCTCTCCCGCGATGTGCGGGTGCCTCCGTCGGTCGAGCGGCTCGTCAGCCGAAGCGGGCCCGCAGCTCCAGGTGGGCGATGACCCGGGCGGTCAGGCGGCACGCCTCCACGTCGTAGCCGTCGTGGCCGAGGACGTCGGCCAGGATGGCAATGGCGCGGGCGGCGCCGGGGGCCAGCGATCCCTGCTCCGCCAGCCGGCGAGCGACGTCGCCAGCGTCGGCCTGCGGGCCGACCGTCACCTGCTTGCGGGACGCCAGCTCCCACAGGGCGGCTTGGAGGCGGAGGGCGGCGTCGGCGGTGACGAGCGCCACCGCCGGCGACCAGCGGCCGGCCAGCAGCACCGGCAATTGCCATGTGGCCCGGGTGACCTCCCGGAGCTGCTCGGCAGACAGGCCGCCACCGGGCGCCGACCGACGCCCCTTGCGGCGAACGGCGTCGGGCAGGGACCGTTCCGGTTCGAGGGCTTCGAGCGCATCCATGGCACGATCATGTACTGACGCAAGAAACTTGCCTAGTGGCAGAAACGACTAGATGCGTTATAATCCTGCCATGGCTGGTCGTCGCCGCACGGTCGCTGCCCTCGTCGCCGACGGCGTCTCCCCGTTCGAGCTGTCGGTGGCGTGCGAGGTGTTCGGCCTCGACCGCTCGTCGATCGCCTCGCCGTGGTACCGCTTCATCGTCTGCGCCACCGAGCCACCGCCGCTGACAACGCCGGTGGGGATGACGATCGACACCCCGTACGGCGTGGAAGACGCCCGCAAGGCCGACACCATCGTCGTGCCCGCCGGCGTCGGCCTTGACCGGGAACCGCCGGAGGCAATGCTCCAGGCGCTGCGTGATGCGCACAAACGGGGTGCCCGCATCCTGTCGATGTGCACGGGCGCCTTCGTGCTGGCGGCCGCCGGGCTGCTCGACGGCCGTCGGGCGACGACGCACTGGGCGTACGCCGACGAGCTGGCCACCCGCTACCCCGATATCAAAATCGATCCGCGCGTGCTCTACGTGATCGACGACAACGTGATGACGTCGGCGGGGACGGCGGCAGGCATCGACCTGTGCCTCCACTTGGTGCGGCTCGACTACGGCGCCAAGGTGGCCAACGCCGTGGCCCGGCGCATGGTCGTCCCGCCCCATCGCGACGGCGGGCAGGCGCAGTACGTCGCCACGCCGATCCCCACCGGGCCGGCCGACGACCTGTTGGGCGACGTGCTGTCGTGGATGGTGGAGCACCTCGACCAGCCGCTCCCCGTGGAGAACCTGGCGCGGCGAGCGGCCATGAGCCCCCGCCACTTCGCCCGTCGCTTCCGCGACCTGACGGGGACGACGCCGCACCAGTGGGTGTTGAGCCAGCGGGTGCTTCTCGCCCAGCGGCTGCTGGAGACGACGGACGAGCCGGTGGAGCGCATTGCCGACCGGTGCGGGTTCGGCACCGCCGCCAACCTGCGCCAGCACTTCCAGCGGGTAGTCGGGACCTCGCCCGGCGCCTACCGCCGCACCTTCACCTGCGACGCCGCCTCCTGACCCCCTGTTCTGGTCCCCCGATCGCGCGCTGTAGCGCGCGATCGGGGGACCAGAAGCGAACTACGGGGTGGCTTCGGGGGGCTTGACCTCGTTGCGGGCCTGCACGCGGACCAGGCGGTTGACGGCGTTGAGGTAGGCGCGGGCCGATGCCTCCACCACGTCGGTCGACACACCGCGGCCCGACACCCTGAACTCGCCCGCCTCGATCTGCACGACGACATCGCCGAGGGCGTCGATCCCCCCGGTCACCGACGACACGTTGAAGTCGGTGAGCTTGGCGTCGACGCCGGTGGCGGCCTTGATGGCCTTGCACGAGGCATCGATCATGCCGTCGCCCTCGGCGCTCGCCTCTGTCTTCTCGCCGCTGCGCGTCACCACCACGCGAGCGCGCGGCACGCCGACCGTCCCGCCCGTCACCTCCAGCGCCTCGAACGTGAACGTCGGCTCGCTGGCGACGTCGCCGATCTCCTCGGCCACGATGGCCTCCAGGTCGGCCTCGGTGATCTCCACCTTGCGGTCGGCCAACTCCTTGAAGCGGACGAAGGCGGCGTTGAGGGCGTCGCCCTGCACATGGAGCCCGATGCGCTTGAGCGTGTCGGCGAAGGCGTGCCGGCCCGAGTGCTTGCCCAGCACGATCTGGCGTCCCTGCTGGCCCACCGACTCGGCGTCGATGATTTCGTAGGTGCTGCGGTCGGCCAGCACGCCGTGCTGGTGAATGCCCGACTCGTGGGCGAAGGCGTTCCGCCCCACCACCGCCTTGTTGTACTGGACGGGGTAGCCGGTGAGGCGGGCGACCAGGCGGCTGGTGCGCGCAAGTTCTTCCGTGTTCACACCGACCTCGATTTCGGGGAACTGGTCGGCACGGATGCGGACGGCCATGACGACCTCTTCCAGGGCAGCGTTGCCGGCTCGCTCGCCGAGGCCGTTGACGCACACCTCGACTTGCCGGGCGCCGGCCTGCACACCGGCCAGCGAGTTGGCGGTGGCCAAGCCCAAGTCGTTGTGGCAATGGGTCGACGTGATGTAGTCGCCCTTGATGTTGCGGCGGATGTACTGGATCAGTGCCCCGAAGTCCCAGGGGATGCCGTAGCCAACGGTGTCGGGGATGTTCAGCGTGGTGGCGCCGGCGTCGACCGCCGTCTGCAGCACCTCCATCATGAAATCGAGCGGCGTGCGGGTGGCGTCCTGGGGGCTGAACTCCACGTCGTCGGTGTGCTCCCGAGCGCGAGCCACGCCGGCCTTCGTCTGCTCCAGCACCTGGGCCTCGGTCATCTTCAGCATGTGTTCCATGTGCTGCGGGCTGGTGGAGATGAACACGTGGATGCGGCCCCGGTCGGCGTCCTTGAGCGCCTCCCAGCACCGGTCGACATCGGCGATGTGCGTGCGCGAGAGGCCGGCGATGACCGGCCCGTGCACCGAGCGGGCGACGGCCTGTACGGCCTCGAAGTCGCCCTGGCTGGCGACCGGGAAGCCCGCCTCGATGTAGTCGACGCCCAGGCGAGCGAGCTGCTCGGCGATCTCCAGCTTCTCGGCCACGTCGAGCGAGATGCCCGGCGACTGTTCGCCGTCCCGCAAGGTGGTGTCGAAGATGATCAATCGCTCTGCCATCGGAGTTCCTTCGGTTCGTGGTGTTGGGGTTTCGGGGAAACAAAAAACCTCCTGGCCCGGAGGCGCAGGAGGCTGTGGCGAGTTCCCGGACGGGAGCTCGCCGCTACGTAAGGAGGAGGACGAAGGTGTCGGCCGCTCGCATGACCTGTTCATCGTTGCAGGACAGGGGGTGGGCGTCAAGGTACGGTTTGGGGCTCGCGGCTCAAGGAAGGGCGGTTGTTTGCATGGTGCGTCGGTCGTTCCGCATCGGTCTTCGGATGGGGCTGCTTGCCGGCCTGGTAGCGGCGGTGGTGAAGACGGTGCAGTCGCGGCGCTCCTCGGGCACGCCCGAGCAGGCGCCCGACACCGCGCCCGCCGGCGCCGAGTGGCCGCCCGTCCAGGCGCAGCCGGTGCAGGCCGAGCCCGAGGTGCCCGACGTGCAGGCCGAAGCCGACACGCAGCCGGCCGTGCGCAAGAGCACGGCGAAGAAGGCGCCCCCGGCCAAGAAGGCGGCGACGCGCACACGCAAGGCCGCCGCCCCCGCGGCGGCGTGGATCGAGCCGACAGGGTCGGTGTGCCCGCCGTCGCACCCGGTGAAGGCGAAGCTGCGGAGCCGGCTGTACCACCTGCCCGGCATGTTCGCCTACGCCCGCACCGCGCCCGACCGTTGCTACGGCACTCCCGAGCAGGCGGAGGCCGACGGCTTCACCCGGGGCAAGCGCTGACGGTGCGCCGCCGAACGGCGGCGCTCCACGGGGACGAGGACTAGAGGTCGTGGACGGCGTGCACGTCGAGCACGCCCGGAGACGCTTCGAGGCGGGCCCGCACGTCGGCGGGCAGGGGCTGGTCCACGGCAATCGCCATCAACGCCGTGGCGCTGTCGCGCGTGCGGCCCAGCGCCATGTCGGCGATGTTCACGTTCGCCTCGCCGAGGACCGTACCGACGAGACCGACGACGCCCGGGCGGTCGTCGTTGCGAACGAGCAGCATGTGACGGGCGAAGGGCACATCGATGTCGTGGTCGTCGACCATGACCACGCGGGGGTCGCCCCGGCCGGCCGACAGCGTGCCCGCCACCGCATGGGCGTCGCCCCGCAGGGTGACGAGGTTGACGTAGTCGTGGGCTGTCGAGGTCTTCGTCTCGCGAACTTCCAGCCCGCGCTCTTCGGCCAGTTGGGGGGCGTTGACGTACGACACCTGGTCGCTGCTGCCGTCGGCGGCGAAGAGGCCCTTGAGGACGGACAGGGTCAGGATGCGCGTGTCGTAGTCGGCGATGGCGCCCTGGTACTCGATGTCGAGCACGGCCGGCATGCCGGCGTTGACGGCGGCGAGGAGGCGGCCCAGCCGCTCGGCGAGAGGAAGGAAGGGGCGCACCGTCTCCGACGCCTCGCCCGCGCTGACGTTGACGGCGTAGGGGACGAAGTCGCCGGTGAGGGCGAGCAGCACCTGCTCGGCGATGGTGATCCCCGCTTTGTCCTGCGCCTCGGCGGTGCTGGCACCGAGGTGGGGCGTGACGACCACCGAGTCGAGCTCGAAGAGGGGCGACGACGTCGTCGGCTCCTCGGCGAAGACGTCGAGGCCGGCGCCCGCCACCTGTCCCGTGCGCACCGCTTCGGCCAGTGCGTCCTCGTCGATGATCCCGCCCCGGGCGGCGTTGACGATGCGGAGGCCGGGCTTGGCCTTGGCCAGAAGGTCCTTGTCGACGAGGCCCATCGTCTCGGGCGTCTTGGACACGTGGATCGTCACGAAGTCGGCCGTGGCGACGAGGTGCTCGACCGTGGGCACCAGCTCGATGCCGAGCTGCCGGGCGCGGTCGGGTGAGACGAACGGGTCGTAGGCGATCAGCCGCATGCCGAAGGCGAGGGCGCGCTGGGCGACGAGGGCGCCGATGCGGCCGAGGCCGATGACGCCGAGCGTCTTGCCGTGAAGCTCGACGCCCTCCCACTTCGACCGCTCCCACTTGCCCGCCTTGAGGGCGGCGTGGGCCTGGGGGACGTTTCGGGCCTGGGCGAGGAGGAGCGCCATGGTGTGCTCGGCGGCCGAGAGGATGTTCGACTGCGGCGCGTTCACCACCATGACGCCGCGGCGGGTGGCGGCGGCCACGTCGACGTTGTCGAGGCCGA
>JAHWLA010000135.1 GCA_019347595.1 Actinomycetota bacterium | reverse complement strand
CTGCTTCACCATCGAGCCGCTGGCGCCGGGCGCGTCGTGCACCTCGGGCGTGCGGTTCCGGCCCCAGGCCGAGGGCGCTCATACGGGCGGCATCGCATGGAGCTTCACCCGTGAGGGCGACGGCGCCACGCTGACCGTGGGCACCGATCTGGCTGGGGTCGGTGTCTCCCAACTGGCCATCTCCGCCACCGCCGTCGACTTCGGGTCGGTGGCCGAGACCGGCGAAGCCACCCGCTCGATCACCATCACCAACCGCGGCAGCGTCCCCGTCGTGCTCGGGTCGCGAGCGACCACGAACGCGACGAACTTCTCGGCAGTCGACGATGCGTGCTTCACGCCCGACCCCCTCGCTCCCGGTGCGTCGTGCACCTCGGGCATCCGCTTCCGCCCGCAGGCCCAGGGTCCGCTGACGGGTCGGATTAGCTGGCACTTCACCCGCGACGGCGACAACTCGGGCATCAGCGTCGGAACCGACCTGGCAGGCACGGGGACGCCCCAGCTCGCCATCTCCGCCGCCGCCATCCCCTTCGGGAACATGGTCGTGGGCGGGACAATCACCGAGGCCGTAACGATCACCAACCGGGGCGGGACCGATGTCGTCCTCGGGTCCCGCAGCACGAACAACGCGACGCACTTCGGAGCGGTCAACGACGCCTGTTTCACGGTTGAGCCGCTCGGCCCGGGCGAGTCGTGCACCGTCGATGTGCGGTTCCGGCCCCAAGCCGAGGGCACGCACACCGGCCGCATCGCCTGGCACTACACCCGTCAGCCCAACGGCCCCTCGCTGAGCGTCGGCGTCGACCTGTCGGGTATCGGGAGCGCCCAACTCGGCATGGCCGTCTCCGCCGTCGACTTCGGTGACGTGCCGGTGACGGCGTCGGCGGTGCGCCCGTTGTCGATCACAAACCATGGCGACACGGCCGTCGTGCTCAACTCCCGTAGTACGAGCAATGCGACGCACTTCAATGCGGTCGACGACGCCTGCTTCACCGTCGACCCGCTCGAGCCGGGTGAGACGTGCACGGTCGGCGTGCGCTTCAGGCCGCAGGCCGAAGGCGCCCACAGCGGCCAGGTTGCCTGGCACTTCAGCCGGCCGTCGGACGGCGGCTTCTTGTCGATCGCGGTGGATCTGCGCGGCAACGGCGTCGCCCAGCTCGTGATCTCGCAAGCCGCAATCGACTTCGGCAACGTGGTCGTGGGCCAGTCCGAACTCGTGTCGGTGACGCTGACGAACCGTGGCGGCGTCCCCCTCACGTTGTCGTCACGAAGCACCAGCAACGCCGGCAACTTCGCCGCCGTCGACGACGGTTGCTTCACGATCGAGCCGTTGGCGCCGGGTGCGTCGTGCACGTCGAGCGTGCGCTTCCGTCCCCAGACGACCGGCCCGCTGACGGGACAGGTGGGGTGGCACTTCACCCGTCAGGGCACCAGCACAGTCGTGTCCACGGCCGTCGACCTGAGCGGGACGGGCATCTGATCCCAACTGTTCGGCCCGCGACCCTGCATGTCACACTGGACGACCGGGTCACGATATGGACGACACAGCAGCGATGAGGCGGGCGATGACACTGGCCGCTTCCGTGCGCGCCTCCACGTCGCCCAACCCGTGGGTCGGGTGCGTGCTCTCGACGGGCCACGAAGGCGCGACCCAGCCGCCCGGCGGCCCCCACGCGGAGGCGGTGGCGCTGGCGGCGGCGGGTGACGCGGCGCGCGGCGCCACGCTGTGGACCACGTTGGAGCCGTGCTCGCACACCGGCCGCACCGGCCCGTGCGCCGAGGCCGTCGTCGACGCGGGGATCGCTCGCGTGGTGGTCGGCATCGAGGACCCCGACCGCCAGGTAGCGGGCCGCGGCATCGAGCGACTGCGGGCGGCGGGCATCGACGTCACCGTCGGCGTGCTGGCCGACGAGGTGCGCGCGCAGTTGGCGCCGTACGTCAAGCACCGCACCACCGGCCGTCCGTGGGTGGTGCTCAAGCTGGCGGCGACGTTCGACGGCCGCACCGCCGCACCGGACGGCACGAGTCGATGGATCACCGGTGAGGCAGCCCGCGTCGACGCCCACCGCCTGCGGGCCGAGAGCGACGCCGTGCTGGTGGGAGCGGGGACCGTGCGCGCCGACGATCCCTCGTTGACGGTGCGCCACGTCGAGGGCCGCGACCCGCTCCGCGTGGTGCTGGGCGAGGCGCCCGCGGCGGCCAAGGTGCAGCCCGCCATGTCGTATCGCGGCGACCTCGGCGAGCTGCTCCACCAACTCGGCGACAAGGGCGTGTTGCAACTCCTGGTGGAGGGTGGCGCGTCGGTGGCCCACGACTTCCACGCCGCCGGTCTTGTCGACCGCTACGTCGTCTACCTGGCGCCCGCGTTGTTCGGCGGCGACGACGCCCGCGGCCTGTTCGCCGGCCCCGGAGCGGCCACCATCGACGACGTGTGGCGGGGCCGCATGGTGTCCGTGGAGCGCGTGGGTGACGACCTGCGGGTCGAGCTGGAGAGGGCGAGCTAGTGCCCCGTCCAGAAACCCGTGCGGTGTCCCGACGGCCACGAACGCCGCTCGCGGCGTTGCTCCTCCTCGAAATACCCTCCAGGTATTCCTTCGTCGTCGCGCCTCCCGAGCGGCGCCCCTGGCTCGCCGTGCCACTCGGCACAGGTTCCTGGACGGAGCGCTGATGTTCACCGGGATCGTGGAGGAGCTGGGCCGGGTGGCTCGTCGCGACGGCGGCCGCTTCACGTTCGAGGCCAAGGTTGTGGTGGAGGACGCCGCCATCGGCGACTCCATCGCCGTCAACGGCTGCTGCCTGACCGTCGTGGCGTTGGGCGACGGCACGTGGGAAGCCGATGCCGTGGCCGAGACGTTGTCGCGCACCAACCTCGGCGACCTCGAGGCCGGCGACGTGGTGAACTTCGAGCGACCCGTCCGCGTGCAGGACCGCCTCGGCGGGCACATCGTGCAGGGCCACGTCGACGCCGTCGGCGAGGTCGTCACGGCGGCGCCCGACCTGCGGGCGCGTATCCCCGCCGAGTATCTCCGCTACGTCGTGCCCAAGGGCTCGATCACCGTCGACGGGTGCAGCCTCACCGTGGTCGACGCCCTCGACGACGGGTTCACCGTCGCCGTCATCCCTCACACCGCCGAGGTCACCACCCTCGGCCGCCGCGCTCCCGGCGACCGCGTCAACATCGAGGTCGACGTCGTCGCCAAGTACATCGAGCGCCTGCTTCCGGAAAGGCAGTAGCACGAATGCCGTTTGCTGACATCGAGAAGGCGATCGCCGCGGTCGGGCGAGGCGAGATCGTGGTCGTCGTCGACGACGAGGACCGCGAGAACGAAGGCGACCTCATCATGGCGGCCGAGGCCGCCACGCCGGAGAAGATCGCCTTCTTCCTCCAGCACACCTCCGGGCTGATCTGCACGCCGATCACCGGGGAGCGGCTCGACGAGCTCGACCTGCCGCTGATGGTGACGCACAACACCGAGTCGCACCGCACGGCGTTCACGGTGAGCATCGACTATCGCCACGGCACCACCACGGGCATCTCCGCCTACGACCGGTCGGCCACCATCCTGGCCCTGATCGACCCGGCCAGCCGCCCCGAGGACTTCGCCCGCCCCGGCCACATCTTCCCGCTCCGTTACGCCAAGGGCGGCGTGCTCAAGCGGGCGGGCCACACGGAGGCAGCGGTGGACCTGGCCCGCCTGGCGGGCCTGTACCCGGCCGGCGTGCTGTGCGAGGTGGTCGACCACAAGAAGACCGACATGGCACGACTGCCCGAGCTGGAGCAGTTCGCCGAGGAGCACGGGCTCCTGCTCATCTCCATCGCCGACCTCATCCGCTATCGCCGTCAGAACGAGAAGCTGGTTCGTCGCATCGCCGAGGCCCGCATCCCCACGGCCTACGGCGACTTCATCTGCTACGCCTACGAGTCCGTTCTCGACGGCGAGCAGCACCTGGCGCTGGTGAAGGGAGCAGTGCAGGGCGAGGACAACGTGCTGGTGCGGGTCCACAGCGAGTGCCTCACCGGCGACGTGTTCGGCTCCATGCGCTGCGACTGCGGGCCGCAACTCGACGCCGCCCTGAAGCGGGTGGCCGAGGAGGGCATGGGCGCCGTGGTCTACCTGCGCGGCCACGAGGGCCGCGGCATCGGCATCGGCCACAAGCTGCGGGCGTACCGGCTGCAGGAGCAGGGGCGCGACACCGTCGACGCCAACCTCGAGCTCGGGCTGCCCGCCGACAGCCGGGAGTACGGCATCGGCGCCCAGATCCTCGTCGACCTCGGCATCACGACCATGCGGCTGATGACCAACAACCCGACCAAATACGGTGGCCTCGAGGGCTTCGGGTTGGACATCGTGGAGCGGGTGCCGCTGCAATCGGCCCCGAACCCCGAGAACATCGGGTACCTCCGCACCAAGCGGGAGCGGATGGGGCACCTCCTCGAAGGACTCGACGAATGAGCTCATCGCAAAACCGCGGCAAGGCCGCCGCCCTCGACGGCACCGGGCTGCGCGTGGGCATCGTCTGCGGGCGCTTCAACGACTTCATCACCGAGCGGCTCCTGGCGGGCGCCGTCGCCGGTCTGGAGAAGTACGGCGCGCCGGAGCCGACGGTGGTGTGGGTGCCGGGCGCGTTCGAAATCCCAATGGTGGCCAAAGCGCTGGCGCCGCGTTGTGACGCGGTGATCGCGCTGGGCGCCGTCATCCGGGGCGACACGCCGCACTTCGACTTCGTGGCGGGGGAGTGCGCATCGGGGCTCATGCGGGCACAGCTCGACACCGGCGTGCCATGCGTGTTCGGCGTGCTGACGACCGACACGGTGGCCCAGGCCGAGGAACGGATCGACAAGGGCCTGGAGGCGGCGGAGACCGCCATCGAGATGGTCATGTTGCTGAAGGAGCTGTGATGCTGCGCCTGGTTCTCCCCAAGGGGTCGCTGGAGCGCGCCACCCTGGAGCTGTTCGAGGCGGCCGACCTCGCCGTCACCCGGTCGTCGTCGGTCGACTACAAGGCGTCGATCGCCGACCCCCGCATCGCCGAGGTGCGCATCCTGCGGCCGCAGGAGATCCCGCGGTACGTGGCCGACGGGTTGTTCGATCTCGGCATCACCGGGCGCGACTGGATCGAGGAGACGGCCAGCGAGGTGGTCACGCTGGGCGAGCTGCACTACTCCAAGGCCACCGCACGGCCCATCAAGCTGGTGCTCGCCGTGGCGGACGACTCGCCGGTGCAGCGGGTGGAGAATCTTCCCACCGGCGTCCGTGTCACCACCGAGTACCCCGAGATCACGCGACGGTTCCTGGAGAAGGCGGGCGTCGAGGCCACCGTCACGCTGTCGTACGGGGCCACCGAGGCCAAGATCCCCGACATCGCCGACGCCGTGGTGGAGATCACCGAGACGGGCCGGGCGCTCAAGGCCGCGGGCCTGCGCATCGTCGACACCATCCTCACGTCGTACACCGAGCTCATCGCCAACCCGGCGGCGTGCGAGGACGTTGAGAAGCGCCACGCCATGAACCAGCTCCACACGCTGCTGCAGGGGACGCTGGAGGCGCGGGGGAAGGTGCTGGTGAAGCTGAACGTGGCGGAGGCCGACCTGCAAGGCGTGATCGACATCCTCCCGGCCATGAAGTCACCGACGGTGTCCAAGCTGTTCGGCGAGGACGGCTACGCGGTGGAGACGGTGGTGCCCAAGGCGGAGATCAACGTGTTGATCCCGGCGTTGAAGGACCACGGGGCCACCGACATCATCGAGCTGCCGCTGTCCAAGATCGTGCACTGATCCCATGGCTCTTCGCCCGCGCGGCAAGGTGGTGGCCTTTGACGAGCATGTCGGCCTCGGCGAGATCGAAGCCGATGGCCGGCGCTACCGGTTCCACTGCACGCGCATCGCGGATGGCACCCGCACCGTCGAGGTGGGCACCGATGTCACCTTCGACGTCGTGCCCGGCCACCTCGGCCGCTGGGAAGCCAGTGCGATCACGACCGTCTCGTAGTTCTGGGTGCAAAAAGTGTCGGTGAGCGGGAGTTTCGGCACGCAGAACGGTTCTGGAGGCAGAAACGCCCGCTGAGCGGGCAGATTTGCCTCCAGAAACCGACTATCCCTCGCCGGCCGCCACCGTGGCCTTGATCTGGACGAAGGCCAGGCGCAACTGGGCCAGCCCGTCCCGCAACTGCTGCTCCTCGTCGCCCAGCCGGCCCGTCAGCCCCTCGATCACGGCGCCCAAGGCGTCGATGGCCAACTGGGCCTCCTCCAGCTTCGGCGGCTGGAGCGACAGGTGCAGCGCCGCCAGTTCGAACATCCCGAAACAATGGTTGGCGATCACCAGGGCGGCGGGCGCCTGGGCCAACTGCTCGCGCAGTTCGGCCATCTTGGCCTCCAGCTCGGCCTCGCTCATCGACTCGTCGCCGGCCCCCGGCTCCTCGCTCGCGCCACCCGGGTCGCCACCGACGGGCCGTTCGCCTCCGGGTGTCCAAATCGTGCTCATGGCTGGTAGCCTAGGGGCCACAACCGAACAGGGAAGCGGGGCTCCGGCCCCCACCCGGCCACCAGCAACACCGAGCAACACCGAGGTGCGTCCGGGTCGATCGACCGCAGAGCGGACGTTGCTTCCCCGTGGCGTCCGCTTTTTCGCGTGACACGACAACCCAAGGAGTGATGCCCGATCGCCGCACCGACCAGCAACGAGCCCAGGATCAACGACCGAATCCGGGCCCGTGAGGTTCGCCTGGTGGACGCCGAAGGCACGCAGCTCGGCATCAAGCCGCTGCCCGAAGCGCTCCACATCGCCAGAGAAGCAGACCTCGACCTCGTCGAGGTGGCCCCCATGGCGAACCCGCCTGTCTGCCGGATCATGGACTACGGCAGGTTCAAGTACGAGAACGAACAGCGGGCGAAGGAATCGCGGCGCAAGACGACCAACGTCAGCATCAAGGAGATGAAGTACCGGCCCAAGATCGGCCAGGGCGACTTCGACACCAAGACCCGTCAGGTGGCGAAGTTCCTCGGCCAGGGCCACAAGGTGAAGATCACGATCATGTTCCGAGGCCGCGAGATGAGCCACCAGGAGCTCGGGCTGCGCATCCTCGACCGGGTCGCCGAGGAAGTCGGCACCATGGCCAAGGTGGAGGCGGCGCCCAAGGTGGACGGCCGCAACATGATCATGGTCCTCGCCCCCGACAAGCGGGCCAAGGCGGCCGCCGACGCAGACCATGCGGACGGCGCCGACGACGGCCCGAGCACCACCGCCGAGAGCAACGGCGCGGCCACCCCTGTCGCCGCCGACACCCAGGAGAGCTGAAGATGCCGAAGATGAAGACCGACCGGGGCGCCAAGAAGCGCTTCAAGATCACGGGGTCGGGCAAGATCATGCGCCGCAAGGCCTTCCGCTCGCACCTGCTGGAGAAGAAGTCGTCCGTCCGCACGCGCCGGCTGGGCCGCGAGGCCGAGGTCACCGGTGGCGACGCCAAGCAGATCAAGCGCCTGCTCGGCCTCTAGCCGCCGCCTCGCACCGAACGCCCCCGTCCGCACCACGAAAGGAGACCCCGATGGCCAGGGTCAAGCGCGCCGTCCACGCCAAGAAGCACCACAAAGCCATTCTCGAGCAGGCCCAGGGCTACTACGGCAACAAGAGCCGGAGCTTCCGGGCTGCCAACGAGCAGGTC
>JAHWLA010000134.1 GCA_019347595.1 Actinomycetota bacterium | reverse complement strand
GGTCGAGCTTCTTCTCGCGGGCGAGCTGGGTGAGGTTGCGGCCGAACTGGTCGAGCACGGGCGACCCCGAGGGGGTCTCCTGGCCGGGGACGGCGCCCGCGCCCGCTCCGGCCGCCGCGCCCTCCTTGCCGCCGGCGTAGCCGGACAGCAACTGGATGACCTGCTGGCGCACCCGGGACAGGTCGGCGCCCAGATTGACCAGCACCTGGGCGGCCACGCCCTCGCCCTCGCGGACGAGGCCGAGCAGCATGTGCTCGGTGCCGATGTAGTTGTGGCCGAGCTGGAGCGCCTCGCGCAGCGAGAGCTCGAGCACCTTCTTGGCCCTCGGCGTGAACGGCGGCGAGCCGGTGGTCGACGAGCCGGCCGGGCCGATCGTCTCCTCCACCTTCTCGCGCACCGCCTCCAGCGAGATGCCCAGAGACTCCAGCGCCTTCGCGGCGACACCCTCGCCCTCGTGGATGAGGCCGAGGAGGATGTGCTCGGTGCCGATGAAGTTGTGGTTGAGGAGCCGCGCTTCCTCTTGTGCAAGCACGAGGACTCGGCGGGCCCGGTCGGTAAAGCGTTCGAACAAGTGACCGCCTCCTAGTTGGCGGGTGGTCTACGCGTCAGTCTATCCGTCGGCTGCGGAATTCAGTCCCGCCCCCTCCGTCGTCGTCACTTGTCGCTTGATCGACGGGGTGGCGTACTGTCCTTAGCCAGTGGTCAACATCGCCGCACTGCTGAACCTTCCCTCACTCGAGGAGGACCTTCGCCGGCTGGAGGACGCCCTGCGCGCCTCGGTGGCGTCGACCGACCCGTTCCTCGGCGAGGTGGCAGGCCACCTTATCGGGGCCGGGGGCAAACGCCTGCGGCCCGCCCTCGCCGTGGCCGCCGCCGCGGCAGGCGGCGTCACCGCCTCGGACGACGTGCTCCAGGGGGGCGTTGCCGTCGAATTGGTGCACCTCGGTTCGCTCTACCACGACGACGTGATGGACGAGGCGGCCAGCCGGCGGGGCGTCGAGAGCGTCAACGCCCGCTGGGGCAACCTCGTGGCGATCCTGGCGGGCGACTTCCTCCTGGCCCGGGCCTCGGAGATCGCCGCTTCGCTGGGCACCGAGGTGGCCGGGCTGCTGGCCGCCACCATCGGCCGGCTGTGCGAGGGCCAGGTGGGCGAGCTCAAGACGGCGTTCTCCGTCGACCGCACCGAGGACCAGTACCTCTCCTCCATCGCGGGCAAGACCGCCTCGCTGCTGGCCACCGCGTGCCGCATCGGGGCGCTGAGCGGCGGGCTGGAGCGCACGACCGTCGACGCCGTCACCGCCTTCGGCGATGCCCTCGGCATGGTCTTCCAGATCCGCGACGACATCCTGGACGTGGTGGGCACCGACGCCGAGCTGGGCAAGCCCGCGGGCAACGATCTGGTGGAGGGCGTCTACACCCTTCCCGTCATCCGCACCATGGCCGACGCCGCCGCGGGAGCGGAGCTGCGGGCGCTGCTGGGCAAGCCGCTCGACGGCCCTGAGCGCGACAAGGCCCGCGACATCGTGCGGGCGGGCAGCGGGGTCGAGCAGTCGGTGGCGGTGGCTCGCCGCTACGCCGAGGAGGCGGTCGACGCCCTCAGCGTCGTCGAGGGGCCGGTGGCCCGCTCATTGGGCGCGCTGGCCCACGGACTGCTCGACGACGTCGCCGGGGGCTAGTGACCCGAGTCGGAAGTCGATGAGCAGTTCGGCGAGCCAGGATCGCCGCTCGCAAGGCCGCAGGATCGACGCGCTGGCCTTGCCCCACCGCTAGATCCGAGAACGCAGCGAGCGGTGATCATGGCCGTCGAAATGCCGGTGAATCTCCGACTCGGGTCACTAGGAGATAAGCGCGCCGCGCTGGGCGCGGCGCGTGTCGGCTTCGTCGGGGAAGTCGCGTCGCGTGCTCTCCTCGAGCAGGCGCAGTTGCCGCTCGAGCGCGGCCCGTCGGTGCTCGGGCGCGACCGTCCGCAGGTCGTCCAGCGCGCCGCGCATGCGACGAGCGACCTGGATCGACCCGCGGCCGTAGTGGCGGATCTCGTCGAAGGCCAGCTCGACGTAGTCGTCCCAGGCGTATCGCGGCGCCACCACGCGCAAGACGCCGCCGTCGTCGACCCGGGCACGCGACGGAAAACGGCGGTCGGCCAGGCGCCGCAACAAATCGTGCAATTCGTCGATGGCCTGCACCGCAGTGGTGGGGTCGTTGACGCCGGGGGACAGCGCCCGCTCGGCGATGTCGACGATCTGGCGGAACCCGAAGCCGGGGTCCTGGTGCATCGTGCGCTCGCGGGCGATGCCGACGCACTGCAGCATCGCCCGGCGTTGGTCGTCGGTGAGCTCGCCGACCACCTCGAACACGGGGCCGTTGGTGGGGACGAACTCGCCCACCATGGGCACGATGCGGACGACCACGTCGGCGTTGGTCGCGCATCCGAGCAGGCGGTCCTCGTCGACGGCGACAACGACGCCGGGACCGTCCTCCGACTGCACGACCGTGGTCGGCTGCGGCAACTCCGTGAGCAGGTCTTCGTCGGCATCGGCGCCAAGTTCTTCGGGGTACATGCGGCTCAGCGCCGCCCGCGTCTCCTCGGCCACCGAGCTCAGCAGCGTCACCGCCCGGATGGCATGGGCGATGTGGTCGATGTAGCGCACGAACAAGGCGAGGCTGACCAGGGCGAGCCCCAGTGAGGCCGACACGGCGACGGCGGGGACGAAGGCCGGGTCCCCTCCCTGTTCCGAGCGGATCGCGGGCAGCACGAGCAGCGAGTACACGAAGGTGGCGATGTAGACGCCGAGGACAGCCTGCACCAGGCGGTCGCGGATAAAGGTCCGGAGCACCCGCGGCGAGTACTGCGCGCTGGCGAGCTGGAGGACGACCATGGTCACCGAGAAGATGAGGCTGATCGAGGTGATCATGGCGGCGGCGATGGTCGACACCAGGTTGCGGGCGCTCTGGGGCCCGCCGCCGAACAGGTACCAGGCGCTGCGCTCCTCGCCGATGCCGCGGTCGAGGGCCACCAGGACGAACGACAAGGCGGCGCCCACGGCCACGGACACGGCGGGTACGAACCAGAGGCTGGTCCGTACCCGCTCGACGACGGGGAAGCGGCGCGCGCTGCCCTTCATGGCGACCCGATCGACGACACGGCGTGGTGGTACCCAGCGCACCGCGATCGAACGCCGCCGTTTGCCCGGCCCGAGCAAGCGAGACCCCCATCGCCCCCCGTTCTGGTCCGGGAATCCCGCCGTATGGTGCGGGATTCCCGGACCAGAAGCGTGTGCTATTTAAAGCGGCGGGCGCGGCGGAGAGCGTCGGCGGCGACGTGGTCGTTCTTGCCGTCGCCTAGTCGCCACAGCACGGGCGAGGCGCTGGTGACAGGCACCTGCACGGCGATGGTCCCCAGCGGCTCGTCGTTCGGCGTCACCTTGTCAGCCGTCGTGTGGATGCCGAGCTGCCAGTCGGGGTCGTAGTCGCCGCCACTCGTGGCGCGCGCCTGGCGAGCCTCACGGAGCTGGTCGAGCGCCACCTTGTGCGGGAAGGCGTGGCTCGACGTGCCGGCCTCGCACGAGATGAGGCTGAGCCGCGGGTCGATGCGCACGACGAGCTCGAGGTTGAGCCCGTTCTTCGAGCAGTGGTGGGGCACCTTGAAGATCGTCGACCTGAGGGGCTCCCGGCCCCGGGCCATCCCCAGCAGCCGGTACTCGGGATCGTGGTCGGTGCGCTGCGTCGGGAAGTCGACCTCGACGTGCGCCCAACTGCTCGTCTGCGAGTCGGCGCCGAGCAGGAGCGAACGGGTGGTCGGCACGCGCGCCTGGCGCCCGATCTCCGCCTCGCCCGGCTTGGGGGCGAACACCCGCTTGACCGGGAACTCGACCTGGAGGGCGATGCTGGCGTTGTTGATATAGACGGCGTGGCTGTCGAAGTTGTTGCGCAAGCGGATGCTGGGCGACAGCGCGGTGACGGCCACGTTGCCGATGTGCCGACGGGTGCCTGCCGTCGGATGCAGCCGGCTCACCCGCGGGTGCTCCTCCAGCCAATGCATCATCTCGAACCACGCACCGGTGCGGTGGTAGTACGCGGGGTCCCAGATTTCGCCGCCGTCGAAGAGGAGATGCCCGGCCTTGTCGAGGAAATCGGGGACGCCCCCGACGTGGTCGTCGTGGGGGTGGGTGGCGACGAGGAGCTTCACGCGACTGGCGTCGGTGAGCAGCGGCGGGGTCCCGTCGGGCTGCGGGGCGCGCAGGTCGTCGATGAGCTTGGGGAGCTTGCTCTTGGCCACCTTGCCGACGTCCACCACGATCATGTGGCGCACGCCCTCGTCGTCCTCGGGAAGGCACAGCAGTTGCGTGTCGGCGTTCCCGACGTTCAGCAGGAAGTACACGAGGTGCTCGGGCTTGCACGAGGCCAGGAAGTCCTCGTCGGCGTCGTAGGCCTTGGCGTCGTGGGGCGTCAGGATCATGCGCCCCCCTGCGATCCGGGCGGCACGTCTCGGGGGTCCATGCCGCGGGCGAACCCGATCATGTAGCGCTCCTCGGTCTCCCGGGCGACGGCGGCCATGGCGCTCGGCGCTGCGCCCAACTCCTCGGGGATGACGCCTGCTGCCGCCGCGTAGTGCGCCAGCTTGCCCGCCTCCCGGGCGTCCCAGGTGATGTCGACGACGGGCACGGCCACCGCTCCACCTTCCCGCCGGGCGGCCAGGCCGCCGAGGTACCGCGGCCGCTCGTCACCGTGGGGCAGGACGGCGATGCGCGACTTGTTCGGCCTGTCGGCGAGGTCGACGGCGTACACGTCGCCGATCTGAAGCCGGCGTCCGACCAGGTCGTCCTGGAGCAAGCCGAGGTGGTTCCACCGGGCGCGCGCCGCCTCCAGCAGCGTTGTCACGTCTCCGGCGGCCACCTCGACCTCGATGGGGTCGGTGCCGATCGGGAAGCGCAGCCGGCCGCGCTCGTCGACAAGGGGCCACGGTTGGAGGGTGAGGCCGAAGACGTCGTCGGTCTGCTCCTCCACGACCGCGTAGAACAGCTCGTCACGGCGCGAGGCGAACTCGTCGAGGACGGCCCGGGCCTCCGCGTCGTCGGTGGTGCGGTAGGCCAGGTAGAGGAGTGACGGCAGCCACCAGGTGGGACCGGTGGCCTCGGGTTGCGCCATCACGTCGGCGATCGAACGCGGCGGCGCGACCGTCTCGCGCAGGGTCTCCCACGTGCTTGTCGTGGCGGGCCTGCTCGCTCGCACGGCGGCTGCGCTGTCGGCATGCAAGTCGGCTCCGCAGTGCGGACAGTGCGTGAGATCGGTCATGGCCGCGCCTCCATGGCCGCGGCGTACACGGCTCGGGGGAACAACGCCAATGACCCGATGCCGTGGAGGACGTAGAGACCGACGGCGGTCGACGTGTAGGCGTGTTCCATGAGGTCGAGCGTTGTGGCCACGCCGATGGGGCCGAGGGTGGTCGGCACCGTGGCGTTGCGAGCGGCCAGCGCCTTCCATTCCGCGTCGCTGTGCTGCGCGTCGAGGAAGGCGACCGCCTCCCGCGCCCGTCGAGCCACGTCGTCGTCGCCGGCGGCGAAGGCGGCGGCCAACGACATGGGGATGCGGTCGATCATGACGATCACGCCGACCAGCCCCTTGCCCGTCTCCCGGCTTACCCGGAAGCGCTCGATCAACTGGTTGCGCCGACGGGACGTGCTGACGTCGTACTGCACCCCTTGGTCGCGAAGCAGCCCCACCAACTCGCGAGCGAGGCGGCCGGTGACGGTGAACGGCTTCCAGTCCCAACCCTCGGAGGCGTTGGCGACGACGAGCACGTCGGCCGGCTCCTGGATCGAGCGCAGCGGTTCGCAGACGCGGAGGCGGGTGGCCAGCCCGCTCTCCCACTGGTCGGCCATGTTGTCGTAGACGCCGCCGTCGGAGAGCACTACCCGCTCCGGTGCTGTGGCGGGGTCGGTGATCGAGGGGTCGCGCACGAACGGGCCGGTGGCGACGATCGATGGGGGGAAGGCACCGGGCAGGGCCGCCGATGCCTGCACGGCGGTGGCGAGCGTGACCCGGCTGGGGGCGGCGGTGGAGATGCCCTCGCGGTAGCCGTAGAGGAAACGAGGGGCGAAGTAGAACTGGTCGGCCGACTCGAGGTCGGTGGCGCACACCACGTGGTTCACGCCCGACGCCACGTCCGCCAACGTGAGCGGACGCGCCTCGGTGGGATGGCGCAGGAGCCCGTTCGCCAGCGCCTTCTCGACTGCCTTGCCGCGCCCGGAGAACAGCACGACGGCGAGCCAGGCGACGCCGAGCCACGCCGCGCCGAGCGCCACGAGCGTCGCCCACAGGCCGCCCCCGTGGAGGCCGGTGGTGAGGGCGGCCCCACCCCAGGCGAGGACGCCGCCGAGGAGAGCGCTGATGGCGGCCGCGGCGAGGCGCGGCCATCGCACGAGGCCGCCGACGACCCAGCCGATGGCGGCGCCCACCACGGCGCCGAAGGCCGCGAACCCGACGAGCTGTGCGTCGCGGCCCGCAGCGATCAGCGCGGCGAGCAGCCCCACGCCGGCGATCGCCGTGAAGCCCGCGAAGCCGAGCGTGGCCGTGATGTAGGCGCGGGTGGCGGGGCCGGGGAAGAACAAGCCCTCCGAGGCCACCACTCGCAGGGTGGGAGCCAGTTCGGCCGCGAACGCGCTCGACTCTCGGTGGTCACGGAAGTCGCCGGCGCGAGCAACGGCCCCGTTGGCGATGGAGCCGCCGGACACCGACGACACGGAGACGACGTCGGCGTTGGCGCCGGTCTCGACCAAGGCGGCCAACGACCCCAGCGCCCACGCCGTCGCCCGATGACCGCCCCCCGACACGGCAACCCCGATGCGCAACATCCCCCTACTCTGCCGCTTGGGGCCGGGCGGTATGTGGTTCGGCCGTCAGGCGGCGCGACTTCGGCGGATGCGGCGGAGCAGTCGGTACCCGCCGTAGCCCATCCCGCCGAGCACCAGCACGGTGAGGGCGCCGTCGACCGGCCCGGCGTCTCGGTCACTCTCGGCCGCCGTCGGCGTCGCCCCGGGGAGCACGACGATGGTGGTCGTCGTCGTCGTGCTCGTGGTGGTCGTCGACTCGGTGGTCGTGGTGGTGGGACGAGGCGCGGTGGTCGTCGCCCGTGCCGTCGTCGGCGTCGGCTTGGTCGCCGTGCCGGGCTCGGTGCACGACGCGCTGTGGCAGTGGTGCCCACCGTGGGCGTCGAGCCCAATCGCATCGGGAGCGAGGTGGCGGGGACAAGAAATGAGAGAATTCCCTTTATTTACAAGGACTTTTCGCTTGATTCGGACATCGAACACATGTACGATGTTCATGTGTTGGGGGCTCTGGAGTCGGCCATCGAGGAACTCGATCTCGGGTTCGACGGCGACACCCTGGTGGCCGCCTGCCGGTTGCTCGACCGCTTGAGCGCCAAGGTGGCGCTGGCTGCCGCGGGGTTCGACGCCGGCCGCCGGTGGGAGCTCGACGGCGCCACGTCAGCCGCCGGCTGGCTGAAGCACCGGGCGGGCATGACGGCGTCGGTGGCCAACTGGACGGTGCGCACCGGCAACCTGGTGAAGCAACTGCCGGTGACGCGCCAGGCCTGGGTGTCGGGCGCGTTGAGCACCGCGCAGGTGAGGGCCGTCGAGGCCAACGTGGAGCCTCGGA
>JAHWLA010000133.1 GCA_019347595.1 Actinomycetota bacterium | reverse complement strand
TGCCGCCCCAGGGCGGGCGCAAGCACCCGCACCAGGAGTTCATCCAGATCGACACCACCAACATCCTGTTCATCTGCGGCGGCGCCTTCGCGGGGCTGGACCGGATCATCGACGGGCGCATCGGCAAGAAGGGCATCGGCTTCCGGGCCGAGATCCAGCGGGCCGAGGACCGCGACGAGGGCGCCATCCTGCGCAACGTCCTGCCCGAGGACCTGCTCAAGTTCGGCCTCATTCCAGAGTTCGTCGGCCGGCTCCCCGTGATCGGGGCGGTGTCGTCGCTCGACAAGGAGGCGCTGGTCCGCATCCTCGTCCAGCCCAAGAACGCCCTGGTGCGCCAGTACCGCAAGGTGTTCGAGCTCGACAACGTGGAGCTGGAGTTCAGCGACGACGCCTTGGAGGCGGTGGCCGAGCAGGCCCTGCTGCGGGGCACCGGCGCCCGTGGGCTGCGGGCCATCCTGGAAGAGGTGCTGCTGGAGGTCATGTACGACCTCCCCAGCCGCACCGACGTGGGCAAGTGCGTGATCGACCGGTCGGTCGTGCTCGACCGGGTCAACCCCACGCTGCTGCCTCGGGTGGAGACGCCCAAGGCCGACCGCCCCCGCCGCGCCGCCTCCTAGGGTTTCTCCGCCGCCCCGGCGGGCTACGTTTCCCCCATGGGAAAGGCCATGAAGTTCGCCATGCTCGGAGGCCTCGCGGGAGCAGGTGTCGCCGGGTACCGAGCGCTCAAGCAGGACGAGACGGTGGAGGTCGTGGCCCGTCGTGCGGCGACCGTCGGCGGTGAGGTGGCCGCTGCGGGTCTCGCTGTCGGGTTCCTGATGGACCGCCGCACCCGTCGCAAGGCTCGGGCCGCCGCCGCCATTGCTGCCGCCAAGCGGGGCAAGTTCGCCGCGGCCGCCATCGCCGCCAAGCCGGTGGTGGGCGCGGCCATGGAACGGGCCATGCACGCCGCCGAGGCGGCCAAGCCCAAGGTCGAGCACGCCGCCGAGATGGCCAAGCCCAAGGTCGAGCACGCGGCCAAGGTGACGAAGGCCAAGGCCACCGAGATGGCGGAGGTGGCCAAGCCCAAGGTGGAGATCGCCACAAAGGCGGCCCGGGCCAACGTGATCGAGTTGGGCGACAAGGTCAGCGAGCGCATCGAGAAGATGGACCGCACCAAGCCCCTCCTCGTCTCCATCAACTAGCCGCACCCCCTCGTTCTGGCACCCGTTTTGCGGCGCAGGCGCCGCAAAACGGGTGCCAGAAGCCCGTCGGGCGGGAGGTGGCTACGCTTCGCGGCGTCGTGCCTGACCCGTTCCGCATCCTCAGCAGCCCTGTTCGGCTCACCGGGCCGCTCCACCTCGCCCATCTGAGCGCCCTCGTCTCCACCGACGCCCTCCTCCGGCGGGCCCGGGCCGAGGGACGGGCCACGGACTGGGTCGCTGCCAGCCTGGCGGGCGACCTGGCCGGGCAGAGCGCGGTCGAACGGGCGCTCGCCCGCGAGGGCCACGACCGGGCCTCGCTGGGCCGCGACGCCTTCGTCGAGCGCGTCCGCGCCTTCGAAGCCGAGCAGCGCGCGGCGGCCGCCGAGCTGCTGGCCGATCTCGCGGTCGATGTCGACCTCGAGGCAGGGGCGCTCGACCAGCCCGCCGTGGCCCGGGCCGCCCGCACCGCCTTCGTGCGGCTCTACGACGCCGGGCTGCTCACCCGAGAAGACCGCGTCGTCGACACCTGCCCCCGCTGCGCCACGGTGGTGGACCCGGCCGACGCCGACGCCACCGAGCTCGACGGCGAGGTGCTGACCGTCCGCCTGCCCGACGCCGAGAACGGCAGTGCCGTCGACGTGGAGGTGGCGGCGCCCGAGCTGTTGCCCGGCGTGGTCGCCGTCGTCGTCCCCGAGGGCCACGAGGCCGCGGGGCGGACGGTGCACGTCCCCCTCGGGGCCAAGGACGTGCCGGTGCTCGTCGACCCCGAGGCGACGGCACCACGGGTCGTTGTCCCGGCCCACGACGGCGAGGACGCCGCACTGGCCCGCCGGCTGGGCGTCGCCGTGGTCGAGGTGCTCGACGGCGAGGGCACCGTGTGCGCCGGCGGCCCGCTCCACGGGCTGGCCCGCTACGCCGCGCGTGCCGCGGCGGCCGACATGCTGGCCGCCGACGACGCCGTGGCGGCGTCCCGACGCCAGCCGGAGGCCGCCTCCCGGTGCCGTCGCTGCTCGACCGTGCTCGTCCCCCGCCTCGGTCTCCACTGGTTCCTCACCATGGCCGACCTCGAGGTCGCCGCCGCCGACGCCGTGCGGGAGGGGTCGATCACCTTTGCCCCGGCCGCCGCCATCGAGGTCTTCCTCGAGCGGGCGGGTGCAGGCGGCGACTGGTGCCTCAGCCATCAGGTGTGGGCGGGCCAGCCGGTCCCGGTGGCGACCTGCCTCGATTGCGGCCGCCTCACCGTCGAAGTCGAGCCGTCCACGTCGTGCGGCAAGTGCATGGGACAGCTCGTCGGCGACGACAGCGTTCTCGACGCCCGCTTCGTGGGTGCCGTCTGGCCCTTGGCCGCCGCCGGGTGGCCGGGCGACGCCGAGGCCGTGGCTCGCTCGGCCGAAGGGACGATGCTCGTCGTCGGGCCGACGGGCGTGGGCAAGTGGGCGCTCCCCATGGCGGCGCTCGGCCTCCGCCTGGCGGGTGCGCCGCCGTTCGCGCGGGTTGCCGTCCATGACGTGGTTGCCACGCCCGACGACCCGGACCCGCGCGTCTCGCCCGACCTCCAGGCGCTCCTGCAGGCCGAGGGACGTCGCATCGTCCGGGCCGCGCTGGCGTCCGGCGGCCTCGACCTCGACGCCGCCCGTGCGTTCGTGGCCGCCGTGGACGACCCGCCCGAGGGCGAGAGGGACATCGACGCGCTGGCGGAGGGCTACACGACAGCCTTCGCGGGCGGCACGCCGGGCGTCGCCGTCGGCCTGCTGGCCACGGCGCTGCACGACGGCGTGCGCGCCGGCACGGCCGACCGGGTGCGGGCACTCGCCGCCCCCATCCTCGGCGACTGACACACGCGCACCCACGATGAACTACGACGACGCTCTCGCCTTCCTCGACGACCACGTCAACCTCGAAGCCGATCCCGCACCTCGCGCCGCGGCCATGCGCCTCGACCGCATCCGCCGGGTCACGCACCTCATGGGCGACCCCCAGCACGCCTGCCCGGTCGTCCACCTCACCGGCACCAACGGCAAGGGGTCGGCCGCCCGCATGACAACGGCGCTCCTGCAGGCCCACGGCCTGTCGGTCGGCACCTACACCAGCCCCCACCTGGAGCGGATCAACGAGCGGCTGTCGTGGAACGGCGTGCCGATCTCCGACGAGGACTTCGCCGACGTCGTCGGCGCCGTCGCCGAGCTGGAGCCGCTGCTCGACGGCGAACGCCTGTCGCACTTCGAGATCCTCACCGCGGCGGCGTTCCGGTGGTTCGCCGACATCGCCGTCGACGTGGCTGTCGTCGAAGTCGGGCTGGGCGGCCGCTACGACGCCACCAACGTCGCCGACGCCGTCGTCGCCGTGGTGACGAACATCGACCTCGACCATGCCGAGGTGATCGGCCCGACGCGTCGCGACATCGCCTACGAGAAGGCCGGAATCGTGAAGGGCGGCGCCACGCTGGTGCTGGGTGAGACCGACCCGGAGCTCCGGGAGACGTTCGACGCCGCCGCCGACGGGCAGGTCTGGCGGCGCTACGAGGAATTCGAATGCGTGGAGAACCGCTTGGCCGTCGGCGGCCGGGTCCTCCACCTGCGTACGCCGGGAGCGGAGTACGAGGGCGTGTACCTCCCGCTGCACGGGGCGCACCAGGGCGAGAACGCGGCGGTGGCGCTGGCCGCCGCCGAGGCGTTCTTCGGCACGCCGCTGCACGAGGACGTGGTCGCCCAGGCCTTCGCCACCGTCCGGGTCCCGGGGCGCATGGAAGTCGTGGGACGCAGCCCGCTGCGTATCCTCGACGGCGCCCACAACCCGGCCGGCGCCCAGGCCGCCGCCGCCACCCTCGACGAGGAGTTCGCCGGCAACGACTCGCGCATCGTGGTCGTCGGCTTCCTCCAGGGCCGCGACCCCGTCCAGATGCTGGAGCCGTTCGACCCCAGCACGGTCCGCTTGCTGGTGGCGTGCCCGCCGCCGTCGCCGCGCGCCATGCCGCCGGAGCACGTAGTGGCGGCCGCCGAGTCGCTGGGGATTCCGGCGGAGGCGGAAGCGTCGGTGCTCGACGCCGTGCGCCGGGCGCTGCGAGAGGCCACCGCCGACGACCTGGTGCTGGTGACCGGCTCGCTCTACGTGGTGGGTGCCGCCCGCCCCCTCCTCCTCACACGCTGACCCCGCCCCCGCCCCCGCCGAACTTGCGTAGGAATCGCGGCGGATTCCGGCGCGATTCGTACGCAAGTTCGGCGATGTGTCGGCGGCCCCGCTGCACGACGCTGGCCGCGCCCCACATCGCCGTCTCCACCACCGTCGGCTTGCGCAGGAACACGATCACCGACGTCCACCGCAGGTCGCCGTCGCCCATGACGATGTGCGGATTGCGGTCGATGTTCTCGGCGATCACCACCGGGTCGTCGAACAGCTCGCGGGGCGGCGGCTCGTCGTCGAGCTGCTCCACCGGCACCAGCCCCGAGGCGGCGACGACGCATCGGTCGAACACGTCGCGGGCGAAGAACTCCTCGTTGGCGGGCCCCTCCAACACCAGCTCGGTGGCCACGCACGCCACGCCGCCCGGCTTGAGTACGCGCGCCATCTCCTGCATAGCGACGCTCGCCATCTCGTGGCCGCCGAAGTGCTCGATGGAGCTGAGCGAGTACACGACGTCGAACGAGCCTGCCTTGAACGGCAGTCGCAGCCCGTCGGCGGGCAGCGCCAGGAGGTGTTCTTCGCGGTAGGGAAAGGGCGCGTACTTCTCCGGCTCCCGCAGGAAGTCGGGGTCGGCCTCGGCGGCGGGGGTGTCGACGAAGCGCCCGGCGTAGAGGTCGGTCGCCACCGTCAGCCGGGAGCGGTTGGCCAGGTGGTAGAGGATGTGCTCGTGCCCGGCGCCCACCCCCAGCACCGTCCGGTCGGGGCCGAGGGCGTCGAGCCGCTCCAACCCGTAGATGCAGTGCGCCCACTCGAACGCCTTGCGGTGCACGACCTCGGGGCGCAGGCCGAGCGTGCGCAGGACGCCCAGCCACTCGGGGTCGTCCCACACGTCGGGGCGGCACACCCGGTTCAGCGCGGGGCCGGAGTCGAACAGCCGCTCGGGGACCGGGGCGGCGGCGGCGACCGCCTGGGGCGTGAGGATCGGTCGGATGGCCACGGCGGGCCATTCTGACCGGTTCGTGGCTTCGGCATCGCGTTGGCTAACTTGCCCGACCCATGGACCGCACGCTCGTCATCTGCAAGCCCGACGCCGTCGAGCGGGGGCTCGTCGGGGAGATCATCGGGCGCCTCGAGCGCAAGGGCCTCACGCTGGTTGCCGCCGAGCTGCGCACGCTCGACGAGGCCACCGCGGGCCGCCACTACGAGGAGCACAAGGACAAGCCGTTCTTCGGCGAGCTGGTCGAGTTCATCACCGGCGGGCCGTCGATGGTGATGGTGGTGGAAGGGCCGGGCGACACGTGGAAGGTCGTCCGCACGATGATGGGCGTCACCAACCCCAAGGAGGCGGCGCCGGGCACCATCCGCGGCGACTTCGGCCTGCTGACCGGGCAGAACCTGGTGCACGGCTCCGACGGCCCCGAGTCGGCCGAGCACGAGATCGGCATCTTCTTCCCCAGCCCCTGACCCCCCGTCCCGAGTACCTAGGTCACGGATTCCGTGACCTAGGTACTCGGGACGGGGGTTACTCGACGACGTCGGCGGTCGCCGTCCTGAAGGGGCCGAACTCGAACGCCGGCAGGTAGGCCTCGGCGTCGCCCGTCCATGTGAACTTCCTGATCTGGCCGCGGCTGCGCCGCCCGGTAAGCGCCCGGAACAGCTCGAAGCCCGACGCCTCCACTGTCGTCTCCGCGCCCGACGCCGTGTTGACCGGCGGCTCGGCGCCGAACAGCACCGCGTTGAGGTCGGTCTCGCCCTCGCCGCCGACGATCCACGACACGCCGTCGGCCCGCACCTCCAGGGGCGGCAGCCCGCGACTCGCCACGGAGACGCCGAGCCCGCCGACCATGAACTCCAGCGCCATGGCGACAGCCGACGAGTCCTGGGCGCCCGGTGCGCCGAGGGCGCCGCGGATGTCGTGCTCGTGGGTGGTCATGTCGAGGATCCATTGTGTGCCGACCCGGCCCGGGAAGTGCTGGGCGATGGCCTCCACCTGCGGGGCCGCTGTCGTCCACTCCTCCAGCAGCTCGTCGATCGACCGCCCCCGCCGGGCCTCCACCTGGGCCGCCGTCCACGGGTCGGTGGCGACGCCCTCGATGTTGCCTGCCAGCACGTCGCTGCACGTGCCCGCCAGGTGGGCGACCACGTCTGTCACCCTCCACTGCGGGCACGCGGGCACCGTTGCGGTCAACTGCTCCGTCGGGGCCTCACGCACCAACTCGGTGATGCGCTCCCGGCCGTCTGCGTAGGTCTGCCCGATGTCCCCCATGTCGCGCACGTTAGGCCTGCGGCTGGCGTCCGTGCACAATCGCCCCTACCCTTGCGCGCTGACCTCCGCGCCCACTACGGGAGGGTGTCTGCACGTGTCCGACAATCTCTTCTCCTCATTCCTGGGTCGCGACATGGCTGTCGACCTGGGCACGGCGAACACGCTCGTCTACGTGCGCGGGCGCGGCATCGTGCTCAACGAGCCCTCCGTGGTCGCCGTCAACGTCAAGGACGGCCGCCCGCTGGCCGTCGGCGTGGAGGCCAAGCGGATGATCGGCCGCACGCCGAGCCACATCCAGGCCATCCGTCCGCTCAAGGACGGCGTCATCGCCGACTTCGAGATCTGCGAGAAGATGCTCCGGTACTTCATCCACCGGGTGCATCAGCGCCGCTTCGCCAAACCCCGCATGGTGGTCTGCGTCCCCTCCGGCATCACCGGCGTGGAGAAGCGGGCGGTGCAGGAGGCGGCCGAGTACGCGGGCGCCCGCAAGCCTGCCTACATCATCGAGGAACCGATGGCCGCCGCCATCGGCGCCGGGCTCCCGGTGCACGAGCCCACCGGCAACATGGTGGTCGACATCGGAGGCGGCACCACCGAGGTGGCGGTCATCTCCCTCGGCGGCATCGTCACCAGCCAGTCGGTGCGCATCGCGGGCGACGAGCTCGACGGCGCGATCGTCAGCTTCGTGAAGAAGGAGTACGGCCTCGCCATCGGCGACCGTACCGCCGAAGAGGTCAAGATCGCCCTCGGCTCGGCCTGGCCGCTGCTCGAGGAGGTCCACGCGGAGATCCGCGGCCGCGACCTCATGACCGGCCTGCCCAAGACGATCGTCACGACGACCGACGAGATCCGCGAGGCGATGGAGGAGCCGGTCTCGGCCATCGTCGACGCGGTCAAGGTCACGCTCGACAAGACGCCCCCCGAGCTCGCCGCCGACATCATGGACAAGGGCATCTGCCTGGCCGGCGGGGGCGCGCTGCTCAACGGGCTCGACGCCCGCCTGCACCACGAGACCGGCATGCCGATCGTGGTGTCCCCGAACCCCCTGCACGCCGTCGCCATCGGCTCCGGCCAGTCGCTGGAGGAGTTCGACGCGCTGAAGA
>JAHWLA010000132.1 GCA_019347595.1 Actinomycetota bacterium | reverse complement strand
GATCTGGCGGAAGTCGAGGGCGGCGGCGGTCGGTGCGGGCGCGGTGAGCACCCGCATGTTCTTCTTCGACAGGAGCAGCGCCAGCGCGTCCTCGTCGTACGAGGGGGCGATGACCACCTCGGTGAACACCGGCGCCAGCGCCTCGGCCAGCGAGAGCGGCACCGGGCGGTTGATAGCCACGATCCCCCCGAACGCAGATCGGGGGTCGCACTCATGGGCCAGTGTGTAGGCCGTGGTGACGTCGTCGGCGACCGCCACGCCGCACGGGTTGGCGTGCTTGATGACGGCGACGGCGGGCTGGTCGCCCAGGTCGTGCACGAGCTGCCACGCCGCCTCGGTGTCGTAGAGGTTGAGGTACGACAGCTCCTTGCCGCCGTGCTGCACAGCCTCGTCCCACCACCCCCGCTCGCCGACGATGCGGTAGCGGGCGCCCACCTGGTGCGGGTTCTCGCCGTAGCGAAGATCCTGCGCCCGTTCCAGGGCCAGGTGCACGGTCGGCGGCAGCGGTTCTTCGGCGGCAGACGAGTCGAACCAGGTGACAATGGCGGCGTCGTAGGCCGCCGTGTGGGCGAAGGCGGCCCTGGCCAGGCGGCGGCGCGTCTCGTCCGACAAGCCGCCTTCCCGGCGCAGCTCGTCGAGCACCGGCTGGTAGTCGGCGGGGTCGACGAGTACGGCGACCGAATGGTGGTTCTTGGCCGCGGCCCGCACCATCGTCGGCCCGCCCACGTCGATCATCTCGATGGAGGGCTCGGCCCGGAACGGGTAGAGGTTGCAGGCCACCAGGTCGATGGCCTCGATGCCCTGCTCGGCCAACGCCGCCATGTGGTCGGGCTTCGACCGATCGGCCAGGATGCCGCCGTGGATGTGGGGGTGCAGGGTCTTGACCCGTCCGCCCAGCATCTCGGGCGCCCCCGTCACCGTCTCGACCTCGACGTGCGGGATGTCGGCGGCGGCCAGCGACCGCGACGTGCCGCCGCTGGAGATCAGCTCGTAGCCCAGCGACACCAGCCCCCGGGCGAACGCCTCCAAGCCGGTCTTGTCGTACACGGACAACAGGGCTCGCATTACGAGATGAACTCCTTGATGGTTCGCGGGTACAGCCGGCGCTCCACTTCCTTGATGCGCTCGTGGAGCGTGGCGGCGGTGTCGTCGGGCAGGACGGGGACCGCTTCCTGGGCCAGGATCGGCCCCGCATCGACGTCGAGGGTGGCGATGTGGACGGTGCAGCCGGTGACCTTGACCCCGTAGGCCAACGCCTCCTCCACCGAGTGCCAGCCGGGAAAGGCGGGCAGCAGCGCCGGGTGGGTGTTGAGCACCCGGCCGGGGAAGGCGTCGAACAGCGGCTTCTCGTTGATGGTGCCCCACCCCGCCATGACCACGGTGTCGACCTCGTAGCGGCGCAGCACGTCGACCACGTCGTCGGTGTAGGCGACCCGGTCGAAGTCGGGCCCGAAGCTCGGCCGTTGCACCAGCTCGGCGGGCACGCCCGCGGCGGCGGCGATCTCGGTGGCGCCGCACGGACGGTCGACCACGACCACGGCGACGGGGATGCCCTCTTCGAGGATGGCGCTCAGGACGGTGCCGCTTCCCGATGCCAGAACCCCGACAGCCACGCCGTGCACGCTACCGTGCTGGCTCGATGCCCCGCGTCGACCACGTCGTCTACGGCGTAGCGGATCTCGATGCCGCCGCCCGCCGCTTCGAGGAGGAGTACGGGTTGGCCTCCGTCGAGGGGGGCGAGCACGCCGGGTTCGGTACGCACAACCGCCTCATCGGGCTCGGCGACAGCTACATAGAGTTGCTCGCAGGCCCGCCCGTCGACGCCCTGCTCGACGGCGGGCGCGACCGCTGGCTGGGATGGATGGTCCGCACCGACGACATCGAGGCCGAGGCGGCCCGGGTGGGCGTCGGGGTCATGTCGATGAGCCGCACCCGGCCCGACGGCGTGGAGCTGCGCTGGCGGCTGGCCGGGTGGGGGTTCACCGGCCTGCTCCCCGTGTTCATCCAGTGGGACACGCCGTGGCAGCCCGGGGGCGACGCCCGTCTGGCGTGGCTCGACGTGTCGATCAGCCCCACCGCGCTGCACGAGTGGGTGGGCGAGACCGACGACCTGCCCGTGCGCACGACAGAAGGGGCGGCGGGCTTGCACGCCGTCGGTATCCACCTGACCGACGGGCGCCACATCGTCATTCGCTAGCGGCGGCTACAGCGGCGGGTCGACGCAGTTGCTGCTGCCGCCGCCCGAGCCCGCGGGCGACGACCGGGGGTACGGCGTCACGAACCCGGAGCCGGGATCGTCGGTCGTCAGGTAGCGCATGATTCCGCGGGCGACCGCCTCCCCCTCCGCCTGCTGCACGTCGGCTCGGCTCAGCAGCGCCTCCTCCGACGGGTTGCTGATGAAGGCGAACTCCACCAGCGAGGCGGGCACGCCCTTGGTGAGGCGGAGGATGCCGTAGTAGTCGTCGCCTGCGTTGTTGGTGCGGTACTTCACGCCCGCGTCGCGGTCGGCCACCCAGTCCGCCTGGAATGTCGCCAGCGTCCGCACGATCTCCTCGTAGATCAGCCCCGACAGCCGCTTCGACGCCGCCGACTCCAGTTGGTAGTACGTCTCCGAACCGGGGCCCTCGGGCCGGGGGCCGTCGGGCTCGGCGTTGTGGTGGATGGAGACGAACGCCTTGGGCTGGAGCGCCTTGGCGACGGCGGCGCGGGCGCCCAGCGTCATGCGGTAGTCGCCCGTGCGCGTCAGCACCACGCCGTAGCCCGCCCGTTCCAGGGCGCCCTTGGCATGGTTGGCGACGGCCAGGTTGAGCACCCGTTCGGTGAGGCCGCCGGGGCCGATGGCGCCGGGCTCGATGCCGCCGTGGCCCGCGTCCAGCACGACAACGCCGTGCACGGGCGTGGCCTGGCTGACCGATGCCCGCTTGCCGCACGGCGTGGTGACGGCGTATGTGCCGCCGTCCGTTCCCACCACGGGCAGGACGACGCCGGTGCTGGAGACGACGACTTTGGCCGGGCCCGCCGGGGCGGGCGGCGCCGAGGTGGGGACGGGGACGATCGTGGTGGTGGTGGGCGGCTCGGTCACGGGGGGCACCGTCGTCGGGCCGACGTCGATGGTGGTGGGCGTCGTCGTGGCAGGCGGCGCCGCCACACGGCCGTCGCCGTCGTCGACGACGGCCGCGGCCAGGGTGGAGAGGAGGAACAGGGCGCCGACCGCGAACCGCAACATCGTCATCCCAGGCTACGTCGACCGCACCGCGGGTCGGACGCGGCACGTCCCGAGTACATAGCGTGCGGATTCCGCACGCTATGTACTCGGGACGGTGGGGGTTAGAGGCTGGCGACGACCTCGGCCATCAGCTCGCCCGCCTCGGTGGGGTTCAACCCCACCTTGACGCCCGCGGCGCGCAGGGCGTCCATCTTCGCCTGCGCCGTTCCCTTCGAGCCCGAGATGATGGCGCCCGCGTGGCCCATCTTCTTGCCCGCCGGGGCGGTGACGCCCGCCACGTAGGCGACGACCGGCTTGCTCATCTCCTTGGCGATGAAGGCGGCCGCCTCTTCCTCCGCCGACCCGCCGATCTCGCCGAACATGATCACGGCCTTGGTCTCCGGGTCCTTCTCGAACGCCTCCAGGCAGTCGATGAACGACGTGCCCGGCACGGGATCGCCGCCGATTCCTACGCACGTGGTGACGCCGATGCCCTTCTGCTTGAGCTCGTACAGCGCCTGGTACGTCAGCGTGCCCGACCGGCTCACGATCCCCACGGGGCCACCGCCCTGGGCGATCTCGCCCGGCGTGATCCCGATGTTGCACTTGCCGGGGCTGATGATCCCCGGGCAGTTGGGGCCGAGCAGGCGGGTGCCGGGGAAGTCGCGCTTGATGCGGTTGAACACCAGCGCCTCGTCCTGGGCGGGGATGCCCTCGGTGATGCAGACCACGAACGGGACGCCCGCCTCGGCCGCCTGCAGGATGGCGCCGGGCGCCGCCTTGGGCGGCACGGCCACAAACGAGGCGTTGGCGCCGGTGGCCTCGACTGCTTCGGCCACCGAGTCGAACACGGGGATGCCCTCGACGTCCTGGCCGCCCTTGCCCGGGGTCACGCCCGCCACCACCTGGGTGCCGTACGCCTTGTTGCGCAACCCGTGGAACTTGCCCTGGCTGCCGGTCAGGCCCTGCACCAGAACCTTGGTCGTCTCGTCTACGAAGATGCTCATCGGGCCAGCTCCACTGCTTCTCGTGCGGCTTCCAACATGGTAGGCTTGGACCGCAGCCGGTCCGACAGGTGGGGTTGCAGGATCTCTCGCCCCTGCTCGGCGTTGGTGCCGTCGAGGCGGATCACGATGGGCGCCTTGATGTCGACCCGGTCCAGCGCCTGCACGATGCCGTTGGCGACTTCCTCGCCCCTCGTGATGCCGCCGAAGATGTTGATGAAGATGGCCTTCACCTTCTCGTCGGAGTTGATGACCTCCAGCGCGTTCGCCATCACCTCGGCCGAGGCGCCGCCGCCGATGTCGAGGAAGTTGGCGGGGGCGCCGCCCACCTGGTTGACGACGTCGCACGTCGACATGGCGAGCCCGGCGCCGTTGGCGATGATGCCGACCTCGCCGTCGAGGCCCACGTACTGGAGCCCCTTCTCGGCGGCCAGCGTCTCGCGGGCATCGCGCACCTCGAGGCCGCGGAACTCGTCCCACTCGGGATGGCGAAAGGCGGCGTTGTCGTCGAGGGTCACCTTGGCGTCGAGGGCGTGGACCTTGCCCTCGGGGGTGAGGATCAGCGGGTTGATCTCGGCCAGGTCGGCGTCGCCCTCCACGTAGCAGCGGTAGAGCTTGAGCAGGATGTCGACGGCGCCCTCGGTGGCCTCGGGGTCGAGGTCGGCCTCGGCGACCCACGTGCGGGCGGCCTCCTCGGTGAGCCCGTCGACCGGATCGATGTGCACCCTGGCGATGGCCTCGGGGTTCTCTTCGGCCACCTGCTCGATCTCCACGCCGCCCTGCGCGGACAGCATGCCGAGATGGAGCTTGGCCGCCCGGTCGAGCGTGAACGAGGCGTAGTACTCCTTGGCAATGTCGGACGCGTGCTCGACCCAGAGCCGCTTCACCACATGGCCCTTGATGTCCATGCCGAGGATGTTCCCGGCGTGCGTGCGCACCTCGTCGGCGTTGTCGGCCAGCTTGATGCCGCCTGCCTTGCCGCGGCCGCCCACCTGTACCTGGGCCTTCACCACCACGGGGTAGCCAGCGAGCTCGGCTTGGGCCACCGCCTCGTCGACCGTGTCGGCCACACCTCCCGCCGAGACGGGGATGTCGAAGCGGGCGAAGTACTGCTTGCCCTGGTACTCGAAGAGATCCACGGAGGTTACTGTCCTTCCCGGGCTGCGAGCGCTCGCTCCAGCCACTCGGCGATGGTGGTCAGCGGCGTGCCCGGCGTGAAGACCTCGCCGACGCCTGCTTCTTTCAACGTGGCGATGTCGTCCTCGGGGATGATGCCGCCGCACATGACGACGACGTCGTCGGCGTCCCGCTCGCGCAACAGGTCGATCACCCTGGGCACCAGCGTGAGGTGCGCACCGGACAGGAGCGACAGCCCGACGGCGTCGGCGTCCTCCTGCACGACGGTCTCCACCACCTGCTCCGGCGTCTGGTGCAATCCGGTGTAGATCACCTCGAAGCCGGCGTCGCGGAGGGCTCTGGCGATGACTTTGGCGCCGCGATCGTGGCCGTCGAGGCCGGGCTTGGCCACGACGACGCGGTAGGGGTGGGTCACGGGGCGCAATAGTAGGCAGGTGCCCCTCCATGCCCTCCAGACGGAGTGGGACGCCGACCTGCGGGGCGGCGACCCCCTCGGCTTCCCCGGCTACGGCTCGGCGCGGGACCGCGAGTCGGTGGTCACCGGGCGCACCGAGCACTACGCCGTCATCGAGACGTGCTTCGACGTGCACGGGGGATCGATGGGCGCGGTGCACGGCGAGCGCGTTGTGCGCGCCTACCGCCGAGCGGTCGACGAGCGCCTGCCCATGGTGGTCCTGACCCGCACCGGAGGCGCTCGCATGCAGGAAGGGATGGTGTCGCTCATCCAGATGCCGCGCTGTTCCGGAGCAGCTCGGGCGCACGCGGCGGCGGGGTTGCTGGCGGTCGCCGTGTACCGGTCGCCGACGACGGGAGGCGTGTTCGCCTCCTACGGCTCGCTGGTCGACGTGCGTGCGGCGGTGACCGGCGCCACGGTCGGTTTCGCCGGGCCGCGGGTGGTCGAGCTGACGCTGGGCGAGCGCTTGGGCGCCGACTCGCACACGGCGGAGTCCGCCTACGCCGCCGGGCTGGTCGACGCCTTGATAGAAGACAACGAGCAGACGGCGTGGGTAGAGGCGGCGCTGGGTCTGCGATCGACGCCGTTGCCCGTTCGTTTCGCCGAGGCAGCCGATGCCCACACGCTCGACCTGAGCGACGGGCGGGCATGGGCCGAGGTGTGCCGGGCGCGCGCCGCCGGCCGTCCGAGCGGGCTCGACTGGGCTGCGTTGCTGTGCGACTCGTGGGTCGACCTCCACGGGCTCGACCCGGTGGTACGGGCCGGTCTGGCTGCGTTCGAGGGACAGCGGCTGGTGGTGATCGCACTCGACCGGTACGCGTCCGACGGCCGTCCCACCGCGGCCGGGTTCCGCCTGGCCCACCGGGCCACCGAGATCGCCGCCCGCCTGCGGCTGCCGATCCTGTCGCTGATCGACACGCCCGGCGCCCACCCCGGGCCGCTGTCGGAGGCGGCCGGGATCGCCCGCGAGATCGCCCGCACCATGGCGGCCTTCGACGCCTGCCGGACCCCGACCGTCGCCGTGTGCGTGGGCGAAGGCGGCAGCGGCGGCGCACTGGCGCTGGCCCACACCGACCGGCTGTTCGTGCTGGAGCACGGCGTGTTCTCGGTCATCGCGCCGGAGGGGGCGGCAGCCATCCTCGAGCGCGACGCCGGGAAGGCAGCCGATGTCGCCGAGCGATTGCGGCTCACCTCGGGCGATCTGCTCGACTTGGGCATCGTGGACGCAGTGGTTCCCGAGACGGTCGACGCCGTGCGGGCCTGCGTGCGCACGGCGTTGGCCGAGGCCGAACCCGGCGACCGCCACCGGCGGGTCGACCAGGCGACCGCCCGGTGGGTGCAGTGAGCGCAGCCAGGGGTCGTCGGCGCACGCCGCCCCGGGTGCTGGTGGTCATGTCGTTGGTGACGATCGCCTTCGCGGCCCTGCTGCTGTTCGTGGTGGTGCGCTACGTGTCCCGCAACCCCGATATCGCCAACCTGGGCGCCGAGGTCATCCGCCTCGACGCCGAGCGCACGGCCGAGCGCATCGACGAGACCGGCCCGTACCCCATGCAGGACCCCAACGGCGACCGCGACGTCTACCTCCAGCACGTCGGCGAGGACCCGACGCGGGGGTGGGTGCTGGTGCTGGCCCGGTCGCCCAACGAGCCGTGCGCCGTGCTGTGGGACGTGGCGCGCGACCGGTTCGTGGCGCCGTGCACGGAGCGCACGTACCCGCCCGACGGCGACGGGCTGACGACGTTCCCGGCGCCCGTGGAGGACGGTCGGGTGATCATCGACCTGCGCGGGTAGCGGGCTAGTCCGTTCGCCTCATTCGGCAAATGGCACCCGATGGGTATACAGGGTTCGATGGTCCCTTTCGATACTTCTTCTGTGGGAGCAGTCGGGAGAGCGTTGCGCCGCCC
>JAHWLA010000131.1 GCA_019347595.1 Actinomycetota bacterium | reverse complement strand
GGTGTCGCCGGGCACCGGCGTCCGCCCCGACTTCGACCACGCCTACTCGTGGATGCTGGGGCTACGGAAGCCGGTCATCGCCGCCGTCAACGGGCCGGTGGCGGGCGTCGGGTTCGTGCTGATGTGCCACACCGACATCCGCTTCGCCGCCGCGGGCGCCAAGATCACCACCTCGTTCGCCCGCCTGGGCCTGCCCGCCGAGCACGGGGTGACGTGGATGCTGGCCCGCCTCGTGGGCGCGGGCCGGGCCGCCGACCTGTTGTTCTCGGCCCGGATCATCCTGGCCGAGGAGGCCGCCGAGTACGGCTTGGTCGACCGCGTCGTCCCGCCGGAGCGGCTGCTGGACGAGACGCTCGCCTACGCCCGCACCATGGCGGCCGAGTGCTCGCCGTCGTCGCTGCTCACCATGAAGCGCCAGCTCTGGGGCGACCTGCTCGGCTCGCTCGACACGGCGGCGGCCAACGGCGAGAAGCTGCTGCTGGAGATGCTCGGCGCCGTCGACTTCAAGGAGGGCGTCCGGGCCCAACGGGAGAAGCGCCCGGCGGCGTTCGAGTCCCTCCCGCGCCGCCGCCCCTGACCGATCTCGTACGTGAAACCGCCGGCAACGCGCCGGTTGTGCGTACGAGAACGGGGGTGGTCAGGCCTCGGCGGCGTCGGGCGTCACGCCCCGGAGGTACTGCGTCTCGTACAGCTCGGCGTAGAGGCCGCCGCCGCCAACCAGCGCATCGTGCGTGCCCCGCTCCACGATGCGCCCGCCGTCGAGCACGAGGATCTGGTCGGCGGCCAGGATGGTCGACAGGCGAAGGGCGATCACGATCGAGGTCCGCCCCTCCAGCGCCGAGGCCAGCGCCTGCTGCACCAGCGCCTCGGTCTCCGAGTCGAGGTGGGCGGTGGCCTCGTCCAGGATGACGATGGCCGGGTTCTTGAGCAGCACGCGGGCGATGGCCAGCCGCTGCTTTTCGCCGCCCGACAGGCGGTAGCCCCGCTCGCCGACCACCGTGTCGTAGCCATCGGGGAGCGCGGCGATCACGTCGTGGATGCGCGCCGCCCGGCACGCCGCCTCCAGCTCGGGGTCGCTGGCGCCCGGCTTGGCGTAGCGCAGGTTGGCCGCCACCGAGTCGTGGAACAGGTGGGCGTCCTGGGTCACCACGCCGATGGCGTCGACGAGGCTGGCCGACATCAGCGTACGCACGTCGCGCCCGTCGATGCGCACGGCCCCGGCCGACACGTCGTAGAGCCGGGGGACGAGGTGCGACAACGTCGTCTTCCCGGCGCCGGACGGCCCCACCAGCGCGGTCAGCGTCCCCGGCTCGGCCCGGAACGAGACGCCGCGCAACACCCACGGCCCGGGCTCGGCGTCGAGCACCGCGCTGCTGTCGGCCTCCAGTGACGCGATGGACACCGAGGCGGCCGAGGGGTAGCGGAACCACACGTCGTCGACCTCGACCAACCCCCGGGGGCGCTCCAGCCCCACGGCGTCGGGCGCCTCCTCGATGGCCCGCGGCGCGTCGAGCACCTCGAACACCCGCTCGAACGACACCATGGCGGTGAGCAGGTCGACGCGAGCACCCGCCAGGTCCGTCAACGGCGAGTACAGCCGCTGCACGTAGGCGGCCAGCGCCACCACGGTCCCCAGCTCGAGGGTCCCCCGGATGACCGACCGGGCGCCCAGCCAGTACACGCCCGCCGTCCCCACGGCGCCGACCAGCCCGAGGGCGGCGAACAGGATGCGCCCCGTGAACGCCTGCGTGACGCCGGTGTCGCGCACGTCGGCCGCCCGCGCCGCGAATTCCGCCGCCTCCTGCTTGGGCCGCCCGAACAGCTTCACCAACAGCGCGCCCGACACGTTGAAGCGCTCGGTCATATTCGTGCTCATGCCCGCGTTGAGGTGCATGCGCTGCCGGGCCAGTTGCTTGAGCCGGCTGCCCAGGCGCCGGTCGAGCACGATGAAGACGGGCAGCACCATGAGCGCCAGTCCGGTGATCTGCCAACTGAGCAGCACCATGGCGGCCAGCGTCGTCGTCAGTTGCAGCACGTCGGAGGTGACGGTGGCGACGGTGCCCACCGTCTGCTGGGCGCCGACCACATCGGTGCTGAGGCGCGACAGCAAGGCGCCGGTCTGCGTGCGGGTGAAGAACGCCAACGGCATCGACTGCACGTGGTGGTACAGCGCCACCCGCAGGTCGTAGATGACGCCCTCGCCGATGCGGGCGCCGAACCACCGGTTCAACAGGCTGAGCGCGGTGGTGACCACGGCGACACCGACGGCAGCCATGGCCAAGAGGTTCACGGCGCCGAGGTCGCGGGCGGGGATGGCGTCGTCGATGAGCCGCTTGAAGATCAACGGCGGCAGCACGCCGAGCGCCGACGACACCACGATGGCGACGAGGTACAGGAGCAGCAGCGCGCGGTACGGCCGCAGGAACTGCCAAGCCCGGCGGGCCACCGCTCGATCGAGCTTGGCGTTCTCCAGATCGAGGTCGGCCCCACGGCGGTAGCGCATCATGACGTTCGGCCCAACCTATGCCGGACAGGCGTCATTCCGGAGCAGCCGACGGGCCGGCGCACTCCGAGAGCCGAAATTTTGTTCACGGCTAGTGAAAAAACGACGGAACGTGGGTACGCTTGGCCGCAGCGCGGGGCAGCTCTTGGCGGGGGGCGACCGAGGGAGAGAACGTGCAAACGGGTCCGCGGACAGCTCGTCCTGGCGATGTGTTCGTCGGCACGGGGATCAGTTGCCCCCGTTTCCCGGCGACGGCGCCATGACCGCCGACGCAGAGCGGCCCGACTGGCTGCTCCCTCCGGCGACGCCGACGGTCGCGCTCGGCCCCGTATTCGTCATCGACGACGACACGGTGGCGAGAAGCGTCGTGGTGAAGTTCCTCCGGGAGCTCCCGCTGGCCAACCCGGTGGTGACGTGCGCCGACGGGGAGGAGGCGGTGGCCCGGCTGGCGGAGTACACCGAGCCGTCCTCCCCGCTTCCCGTGCTCGTGATCACCGATCGCCAGATGCCGATGCGCTCCGGGCTCGAGGTGGTGAGGTGGATGCGGGCCCAGCCGCGGCTGCGGCTGGTTCCCGTGGTGATGCTCAGCGGCTCGTCCGACGTGGCCGGGATCCACGAGGGCTATGCCCTCGGCGTGGAGGCCTACCTCGTGAAACCGGTGGGCTTCGGGGCGCTGGACGACGTCCTCCGCTCGCTGCCGGTGCCGTGGGCGATCGTCTCGTCGGAGGTGAGCAGGTGACGAGACCGACGGCCCGCCGCGCCGCCGCTGTGCTCACGTCGCCGCCCGTCGCCCGCCGTGCCCGCCTCGGCCGCCGTGGGCTTCGCGACCCGGTAACCGGGCTGGCGGGCCGGGCGCTGTTCGAGGAGCGGCTGGCGCTCGCTCTCACCGCGCACCGCTCGGAGGGCCGAACACCTGCGCTCATCCTGCTCGACCTCGACGCCTTCCGGTCCGTCAACGACGGCTTCGGCCACGACGTGGGAGACGCGGTGCTCGTCCAGGTCGGTCGACGACTGCGGGCGTGCACACCCGCCGGGGACCTGGTGGCCCGCCTCGGCGGCGACGAGTTCGCCGTGGTCCTCGGCGACGGCGGCCTCGGGCGCGCCGCGACAGTGGCGGGGCACATCGAAGCGGCGCTGCGCGACCCCATCACAGTCGAGGGGCACGACTTCCGGGCATCGGCCAGCGCGGGGATCGTCGCGGCGTGCCCTGGCGACGACCCCGGCGCCCTCCTGCGCAACGCCGACATAGCCATGTACGCCGCCAAGGAGAACTGCCGCGGCTCGTCCGAGGTGTACGACCCCGACCGCCACCAAGTCGTCGTGGAGCGGCACCGCCTGGACAGCGATCTCCGAGGCGCCGCGGGCCGCGGGGAGCTCGTGCTGCACTACCAGCCGATCTTCCACCTGCGCACGGGCGCCGTGCACGGTCTCGAAGCACTGGTCCGGTGGCAGCACCCCGAGCGCGGGCTGGTCCCTCCCGACGACTTCATCCCGCTGGCCGAGTCGTCGGGGACGATTCGCGAGATCGGGGCCTGGGTGCTGGAGGCGGCGTGCCGCCAGCTCGCCCGATGGGAAAGCGGGCCGCAGGCGCTGCACATGTCGGTCAACCTGTCGCCCCGTGAGCTCCAGGACGGCGACCTCGTGGCCCGCGTCGCCGATGTCCTCGTCCGCGTGGGAACCGACCCCGCCCGGATCACGCTCGAGGTCACCGAGACGGCGCTCATGCACAACACCGAGGCGGTGATCGAGACGCTGTACGACCTGAAGCGGCTCGGTGTCACCTTGGCCATCGACGACTTCGGCACGGGCTACTCGTCGCTCAGCTACCTCCGCCGGTTGCCCGTCGATGTCGTCAAGATCGACCGAGCCTTCGTGGCGGGCATCGCCCGGGCTCGCGAGGAGTGGGCGCTCACGGCGGCCATCGTCCGACTGGCCAACAGCCTGGGCAAGCGCACGCTGGCCGAGGGGATCGAGCTGGGCGAGCAGTTGGCCCACCTCCGCGCCCTCGACTGCGAGCTGGGCCAGGGATACCTGTTCGCCCGTCCCATGCCGGCTGCGGAGCTCGAATCGTTCCTGGCGCGGAACGGGGCCTCCCCGAAGGGAGACCCCGTTCGTTCGTGCGGAGGGGGTGGGATTTGAACCCACGGTGAGGTTGCCCCCACAACGGTTTTCGAGACCGTCCGATTCGGCCGCTCTCGCACCCCTCCGTGCGAGAGCCACGATAGCGGGCGTCAGCCGCCGAACTTGTCGGGGAATTGCGTGGCGATGGCGCCCGCCAGGGTGGCCGCCGTGTGGGGCATGTGGCCGGCCGCTGTGCGCAGCTTCTCCACGGCCGACGGGTCCTTGGCCGCCTGGGCGTCGATGGCGGCGAACAGGCTCTGGACGTGCGGCTTCAGCTCCTCGGCCACCGCCTGCTTGGGGAGTCCGCCCTTGGTGGCCGACTCCAGGAAGGCGCCGAAGTCGGCGCGATAGCCGTCGAGGTCGGCCCTGGCCTTCTCGACCATGGCCTGGTTGTTCGTCGCCTTGCCGGTGGTGTAGTCGACGAAGAACCCGATGTGCTTCCGCCACAGCTCGCCGAACTGCCGTCCGCCTGCCTCGCCGTACACCGACGCGACCGCGTCCTGCAGGCCCTGCGTGTTCTTCTCGAGGGCCGCGGCGGCGGGCTTGAAGTCGCCACCCGACAGGGCGGTGCCGGTGGTGATGCCGGCCAGGTAGACGTGCTCCTGGAGCAGGCCGGTGAGGCCGACGCGAAGGTCGGCAGCCGCCGTGCTGGTGGCGTTCTCGCCGCGGCCGCCGCTGTTGGCGGGCTGGGCGGCGGCGGTGGTGTCGGTCCCGGCCGCCGAGGCGGTGGGATCGGCGTCGTCGCCGCAGGCGGCTCCCAGCACGGCGACGACGGCGAGGGCGGGGATAATGCGTCGGGCGTATCGGTTCACGGTTGCTCCTTGGGCTCGGTAGTCGAGCTCTCTACGGGGCGGCGCGGCAGCGCGGATGACCGCGTCATCGGACGATCACCGTCCCTGCCATCCCGGGGTGGCGGGTGCACGTGTAGGCGAAGGTCCCTGCCTCGCTGAACGTGTGCGTCGCCGTCGCGCCCTTGTCGGCGAGGGTCAGGTCGAAGGCGCCGTCCGCGTCGGTCGCCGTGTGGGTGATGGCGTCGTTGTTGGTCCATGTGACCGCCTGGCCGCGTTCGACGGTCAGGGGGTCGGGGTCGAAGCGGAAGGTGTCGATGGTGACATCGGCCCCCGTCCGAGGGGTCGCCGCCGGTGCGGCAGCGTCGTCTTCGCCGCCGCACGCGCCTCCGGCGATCGCGGCCACTGCCAACAGGATCATCACTGGTCGTCTCATGGCCCATGCTTCGAGACCGGGCCTCGTGGGAGATGACTTCATCCGCATGGAGCGCCGGCGCCGTAGACGTCCCGACATGGGCCTCGACCTCTCCCAAGCAAGCGACGCCCTCCTCGTGGTGGCCATCGCCCGCTGGCGCCAGGACGCGCTGGCCGAGGCCTACCGGCGCCACGGCGGCGCCGTGTTCGGGTTGGCTCGGCGGGTGCTGGGCGATCCGACGGTGGCCGAGGAGGTCACCCAGGAGGTGTTCCTCCGCCTGTGGAACCACCCCGACCGCTTCGACCCCGAGCGGGGGACGCTGCGCTCCTATCTGCTGGCCCAGGCCCATGGCCGCGCCGTCGACGCCCTGCGCTCCGACGTGGCCCGGCGCACCCGGGAGGAGCGCGACGCCCGCCGCACCGCCGAGGCGGGTTACGACGTCGAGCACGAGGTGTGGGACCTCGTCGTCGCCGACCGGGTGAAGGACGCCGTCGGCCGGCTGCCCGACAACGAGCGCCGGGCCATCGAGCTGGCCTACTTCGGCGGGCTCACCTACAAAGAGGTGGCACGCACGCTGGGGGAGCCGGAGGGGACCGTCAAGAGCCGCATCCGGGCGGGCCTGCGAAGGTTGCAGCCCACGTTGGCCGACGCATCCGTCACGACCGGGGGTGAGGCATGAAGCACAGCGAGATCGAGTCGCTCCTCGGCGCCTACGCGCTCGACGCCGTCGACGTCGACGAGGCGGACGCCGTGGAGCGCCACCTGCGCGACTGCCCGCGCTGCCGCGCCGAGGTGGAGCAGCACCGGGAGACGGCGGCCGCGCTGGCCCACGGCGGCGCCGACGCGCCCACCGGGGTGTGGGACCGCATCGCCGCCGACATCGACACCCGCGACGCCCCCCCACCCCCGCAATTGGGAGGCGAAACGGCTGCTCCCACGCGCGTCCTGCATCCCGGTTCGGGGCGGGCGAGGGGGCCACTGTCGTTGGTGGCGATGGCGGCCGCGGTGCTCGCCGTCGTCCTCGTCGCGGGCCTGGGCTACCGCATCGTCGACCAGGGCCGACGGATCGACCGGCTGGCCGGCTCGGTGCAGGACGACGGCGTGCGCCAGGCGGCGCTGGCCGCCAGGGTCGACCCCGCCGCCCGCCCCGTGGCCCTTCGCGCGGACGACGGGCGCCCGGACGTGCACGCGGTGGTGGGGCCAGACGGCGGCGGCTACGTGGTCGACGACAACCTCCCGGCGCTGAGCGCCGACCGCACCTATCAGTTGTGGGCGATGGTCGGCGACCGTCCGGTGTCGGCCGGTGTGCTGGGCCCCGACCCCGGGGTGGCCGCCTTCCGCGCACCGGCCGGTCTGGGCGCGCTGGCCATCACGCGGGAATCGGCGGGCGGCGCTGTCAGCCCGTCGGAGCAGCCGCTGGTCCTGGCCTTCGTCTAGCGGCGAAGAACTCGCCCAGCAGCGCGGCGGCCTCGGCCGCCATCACGCCCCCGGTGACCGGGACTTCGTGGTTGAGCCGGGGGTCGGAGCAGAGGTTGTAGATGGAGCCGCACGCCCCGGCCTTCGGGTCGGCCGCCCCGAACACCAGCCGCCCGGTCCGCGCCGCCACCAAGGCGCCCGCGCACATGGGGCAGGGCTCGAGGGTCACCACCAGGGTGACGTCGTCGAGCCGCCAGCTCGAACGCCCCGCCGCCACGTCGGCCAGCACGAGCAACTCGGCGTGGGCCAGCGGATCGGCCCGCAGCTCCCGCTCGTTGTGCCGGGCCGCCACGACTTCCCCGGCCACCACGGCCACCGCGCCCACGGGCACGTCGCCGTGGGTCACGGCGGCGGCCGCCTCGTCGAGCGCCTGCGCCATGGCCTCCTCGTCGGTCACGGCGGGCGACGCTAG
>JAHWLA010000130.1 GCA_019347595.1 Actinomycetota bacterium | reverse complement strand
CACCGCCACCTTCGGCGCCATGGTGTGGATCTTCCAGGAAGGCAACCTCTCGGGGTTCTTCGACTTCACGGCCACCGGCATGCTCGACACCACCACGCCCATCCTCATGTTCTGCGTGGCCTTCGGGCTCTCGATGGACTACGAGGTCTTCCTGCTGTCGCGCATCAAGGAGGAGTACGACCGTACGGGCGACAACGTGTCGTCGGTCGCCGTCGGCCTGGAGCGCACCGGGCGCATCGTCACCGCGGCGGCTGCGCTCCTGGCCATCGTGTTCATCGCCACGGCCACGTCCAAGGTCACGTTCATCAAGCTGTTCGGCGTCGGGCTCACCATGGCTGTGCTCATGGACGCCACCCTCATCCGGGCCGCGCTGGTGCCCGCCTTCATGCGGCTGGCAGGCCGGGCCAACTGGTGGGCGCCCGCCCCGCTGCGCCGCTTCCACGACCGGTGGGGGTGCGGGAATCCTCCGAGCCGACGGAGCCGATGCCCGACGTGGTGCCCGCCGAGGTGGCGGGATAGCGGCCCGCCGCCGTCCGGCCCGTCGAGGGCAAGGCGACCGCCTCCGGGAGGAGATCCTGGAGGCGGCATCGCGCCTGCTGTTCGAGGCGGCCGACGCCGACGCCGTATCGGTGCGGGCGGTCGCCGATGCCGTCGGCGTCAGCGCGCCGTCGATCTACCTGCACTTCGCCGACAAGGACGAGCTCATGCTGGCGGTGTGCGAGTCGCAGTTCGCCCTCTTCGACGAGTACGTGCAAGCGGCGGCGGGCGGCATCGTCGACCCGGTGGACCGCGTCGTCGCCCGGGGGCGCGCCTACGTGCGCTTCGGCGTCGAGCACCCGGCCCACTACCGGGTGCTGTTCATGGCCGAGACGACGGCACCCCCGACCCCCGACTTCCTCGCCCGGTCGGGCTTCGCCCGCCTGCTCGACGACGTGACCGAGTGCATCGCGGCCGGGCGCTTCCCGCCCGCCGATCCCCTGCTGCTGGCGACGGGGCTGTGGACCGTCGTCCACGGCGTCACCTCCCTCGCCATCGCCCGGCCCGGCTTCCCCTATATCGGCTCGGACGACCTGCTCGACCACCTCACCGAGGTGCACGTCCACGGACTGGTTCGCGCTGCATCACCGAGTTTGGAGACGGGTCCGCGAAGCCGAGCTTCCGGTAGAGGTCGTGGGCGTCGGCCGTGAACAGCAGCCAACGCAGGCGGGCCAGCGGCCCGTTCTCGATCGCCTCCCGCACCAGCTCCACACCGAGGCCGTGGCCGCGGTGGTCGGCGCGCACGTACACGTCGGCCAGGTAGGCGAACGTGTGCCGATCGGACAGCACCCGGCAGAAGCCGACCTGGCTGCCGTCGGGCGCGTAGAGGCCCACGACCCGCGCCGCGCTGTCGATCAACTCGTCCATCACCTGGCGGGTGCGGCCCGTCGCCCAGTAGCTCTCGGTGGAGACCAAGCGGTGGACATCGGCCTGGTCGATGCGGGCGACGTCGTCGTCCAGCTCGTAGCGGCCGGGGAGCGCCCGGCGGGTCACGGCAGAGGGACGGTGGCGATGGCGGCGCGGGCGAGGTCGGCGGTGCGCTCGATCTCAGGCCACGTGTGGGCCAGGCTCGGGAACAGCACCTCGTAGGGGCCGGGTGCGAACGCCACGCCGCGGTCGAGCATGGCCCGGAAGAAGGCGGCGTAGAGGCCGTTGCCGCACGCCTGCTGGGCCTCGTCGTAGTTCGTCACCGGCGTGTCCGTGAAGAACAGCCCGACCAGCGGGCCGACCACGGGGACGTGCACGGGGAAGCCCGCTTCGGTGATCACGTCGGCCAGCATCGGTCCCAGCTCGGCGGCCCGGCCCGCCAGCATCGTGTACGACGAGTGGTCGAGCAGATCGAGCACGGCCAGGCCCGCGGCCGTGGCCAGCGGGTTCCCCGACAGCGTGCCCGCCTGGTAGACGGGACCGAGCGGGGCCAGCACCTCCATGACCTCGCGGCGCCCGCCGAACGCCGCCAGCGGCAGACCGCCGCCGATGACCTTGCCAAGCGTCCACAGATCGGGGCGGACGCCGGTCACCTCCTGGGCCCCGCCGAAGGCCAGGCGAAAGCCGGTGATGACCTCGTCGAAGATCAGGAGTGCGCCCACTCGGTCGCATTCCGCCCGCAGCCCCTCGAGGAAGCCCGGAGCCGGTGGCACGAGTCCCATGTTGGCGGCGATGGGCTCGACGATGACGGCGGCCACGTCGGCGTCGAGCTCGGGCACGAGGTTGTAGGGGACGACGACCGTCTGGGCCACCGCTCCCTCGGGCACGCCCGCGGAGCCGGGCAGCCCCAGGGTCGCCACGCCACTGCCGCCCGCGGCGAGCAGCGCGTCGCTGTGGCCGTGGTAACAGCCCGCGAACTTCACGACCCGGCTGCGCCCGGTGAAGCCGCGAGCCACGCGCACGGCCGTCATCGTCGCCTCGGTGCCGCTGCTCACCAGCCGCAACAGCTCGCAGCCGGGAACGCGGTCGCGGATGGCCTCGGCCAGCAGGACCTCGCGCTCGGTCGGCGCGCCGAACGTCGTGCCCTCGGCGGCTGCGGCCTGCACCGCTTCCACCACCTTGGGGTGGGCGTGGCCGAGGATGGAAGCGCCGTAGGACTGGACGTAGTCGAGGTACTTGCGGCCCTCGACGTCCCATACGTACGCGCCCTCGGCGCGGGCCACGAAGTACGGCGTCCCGCCCACGGAACCGAAGGCCCGGACGGGTGAGTTCACGCCGCCGGGGATGACCTCGGCGGCGCGCTTGAACAGCGACTCGTTATCCATGCAGCGTCTCTGCAACCTCTCGGGCGAAGTAGGTGAGGATGATGTCGGCCCCCGCCCGCTTCACGGCGGTGAGGTGCTCGAGGGCGACGGCGGGGCCGTCGATCCAGCCCCGTTCGGCGGCGGCCTTGACCATGGCGTACTCGCCGCTCACGTGGTAGGCGGCGAGCGGCACGTCGACGGCGTGCCGGACGGCGGCGATCACGTCGAGGTAGGCGAGGGCGGGCTTCACCATCACCATGTCGGCGCCCTCGGCCACGTCCTCGTCGACCTCCAACAGGGCCTCGCGGAAGTTGCGGGGGTCCTGCTGGTAGCCGCGGCGGTCGCCGCCCCCGGCGATGGTCACGTCGACGGCGTCGCGGAACGGGCCGTAGAGCGCGGAGGCGTACTTGGCGGCGTAGGCGAGGATCGCCGTGTCGGTGTGGTCGGCCTCGTCGAGCGCGTCGCGGATGGCCTCGACTTGGCCGTCCATCATCCCGCTGGGCGCCACGACATCGACACCGGCGTCGGCCTGCGCCACGGCAATGCGGGCGTACAGGTCGAGGGTGGCGTCGTTGTCGGGCTCGCCGCGCGGGTCGAGAACGCCGCAGTGGCCGTGATCGGTGTACTCGTCGAGGCAGAGATCGGCCATGACGGCGAGTCGGTCGCCCACCTCGTCGCGCAGGTCGCGGACGGCGAGCTGCACGATGCCGTCCCGGTTCCACGCCTCCGAGCCCGCGGCGTCCTTGCGGGCGGGGATGCCGAAGAGGATGACGCCGGGGATGCCGAGGTCGGCGAGCTCGGCCACCTCCTTGCGCAGCGACTCGCGGGTGTGCTGCACCACGCCCGGCAGCGAGGCGATCGGCTGCGGCTCGTCGATGCCCTCGCGCACGAACAGCGGCGCCACCAGGTCGTCGATGCCGAGGCGCGTCTCGGCCACGAGGCGGCGCAGGGCGGGCGTGCGGCGCAGGCGGCGGAGGCGACGAGCGGGGAAGCTCACGCCCTCCAGCCTACGGACGCCCCGTCCCGAGTACATAGCCGGCGAATAACGCCGGCTATGTACTCGGGACGCACGGGCGCGCGAGCCACGGAATGCCACGGCGCGTGCGAACGGGTGACACGCCGGTCCAGCCCGCATTGACCGGTCGGAAATGACGCGGCCGGGCCATTGAGCCGACGGGGCAAATGCCCCACGCTGGGTAGCTCGACGGGTGGCCACGGCGGCCGCTCATTTCGCACGGGGGTTTACGCGGGTGCCTTCCACGTTGTTCTTCGTCCTGGGCGCACGCGCCCGGCGAGCGGTCGTTGTCGTCTTCGTCGCCATGGCGCTGGTCGTCGGGCTGGTGCCCGCCGTGCGGGGCGTGGGCGACGTCCTGGCGCCGCAGCTACCGGTCGTGACGCCGCCGGGCACCGAGCTGGTCGGCCTGCGTACGGCGACGACCAAGACCTTCGCCACGGCCACGCCGGGCAAGTACCGCACCAAGGCGTTCAGCACCCCGGTCCACTTCAAGAACGACTTCGGGCTGTGGGACGAGATCGACACCACCTTGGTGCCGTCCGTGGAACCGGCTCGGTTCGTGACCGCGGGCAACAGTGCGATCCTCGACGTCGCCGCCGATCCGACGAGCCCCGAGCTGGTGCGGTACCGCCTGGACGACGAGCACTCGATCGGCTTCCGGCTGGCGGGCGCCCGCCCCGGCGCGCCCGCCGTGCCCGCCGGCCCGAAGGTGACCTACGGCGGCATCCTCCCCCACGTCGACCTTCGCCTCACGACGACCAACCAGGGCGTGAAGGAGGAGCTCGTCCTCGCCTCGCCCGCCGCCGCCGACCGCTTCGTGTTCCCCCTCGCGCTCGACGGCCTCACCGCGTCGGTGAACGAGGCAGGCGAAGTCGTGTACCGCGACGCCGACGGCCGCGAGCGAGCCGTCACCCCCAACGGCTTCATGGAGGACGCCGACGTCGATCCTCACACCGACTCCGGCGCCGTCTCCCACGACGTGCGCTACGCGGTCATCCCGTGGGAGGGCGGCCAAGCGCTCGAGGTGACCGTCGACCGCGCCTGGTTGGACGACCCCGCCCGCGTCTACCCCGTCGTCGTCGACCCCACCTACTGGCTGTCCACCACGTGGTCGGACGACACGTACGTGATGAGCAATTACGTCCGCGACAACTCGTGGGACGCCGAGCTCAAAGTAGGGACCTACGACGGCGGCTCCCATGTCGGCATCTCGTTCATGCACTTCGACGTCGGCGGGCTGAGCGGAAAGATCATCGATTCGGCGCGCTTCGAGGCATGGAACAACCACTCGTGGTCGTGCCAGGCGCGTGGCATGGGCGTCTACCGGGTCACCCAGGGCTGGGACGGCCGGACGATGACGGGCTACCCGGGCGCGTCGCTCGGCGAGCGGGTGGCATGGGCGGCGTTCGCCATGGGCTACGAGCCGGGCGGCTGCAGCGACGGGTGGGCCGGCTTCGACGTGCTCGGCACGGTGCGCAACTGGACCAGCGGCGCCTGGTGCATGTGCGGCCTCGCCATGAAGGTCGACCCCGGCAGCGAGACCGACAACTACGCGTGGAAGAACTTCGCCTCGTGGGACGCCACGGGCGGCGGGTGGGCCACCCCGAACATCGACATCTACTGGTCGGAGCCGAACCGGGCCCCCTACACCCCCGACTCCCTGTCGCCCGCCAACGGCCACAAGTCCACCACCACGCCGGGCCTGAGCGCCCGCTACTCCGACCCGGACGGCAACAACGGCCGCCTCTACTTCCGCGTCCGCGACAGCAGCGGAGCGCAGGTGACGGGCGGGTGGAGCAGCTACGTCTGCTCGGGCTGCGGCGCCTCGTGGGGGCCGCCGTCGCTGGCCGAGGGCGTCTACTACTGGGAGACCTACGCGCAGGACGACCAGGGAGCGACGTCGGGCTGGTCGGGCACCCACAGCTTCACCGTCGACCCGACCGCCCCGAACCCGCCGTCGATGAGCTCGTCGACGCACCCCGACCAGAGCGCGTGGTACTCGAACAACAGCGCCACCGTGAGCTGGGCGGCCACCGACACGTCGGGCATCTCCGGTTACTCGCGGGCGCTCGACCAGACCGCCGACACCACCAGCGAGGGCACCGACACGTCGGCGACGTTCGGCGGCCTGTCGGACGGCGTCCACTTCGTGAGCGCCCGTGCCGTCAACGGCACCGGCCTCTGGAGCAACCCGGCCTCGTTCACCGTGCAGGTGGACACCGCCAAGCCGACCGGCCCCACCGCGGTGACCTCCGACCACGCGCCGTACGTGGCGTCCGCCGACCGCACCGTCGAGATGAACTGGGATGGCGCGGTCGACGCCACGTCGGGCGTGGCCGGCTACTCGTGGATCTTCAACCGCTCGTACAGCACGCCCGCCGACACGTCGAACGACGGCAACCTCACGTCGACAACGTCGGCCGAGCTGTCCGACGGCGACTGGTACTTCCACGTGCGCGCCGTCGACCGGGCGGGCAACGTCGGTGACGACAAGGTCTACGGCCCCGTCCGCATCGACGGCGCCGCCGCGCTCGGCGGGCTCACCTCGGCCAACGAGGCGCAGTCCGACCAGGTTGGCCTGGAGCAGTTCGCCCCCTACGACGACTTCGACCTCGGCACGGGCACCGGCTACGTCCACCTGGGCACCGGCAACGCGGTGGCCGCCTTCGAGGACGCCACCGTCCCGGGCCAGGGCCTGAACGTCGTCATCCGCCACACCTACAACTCGCAGCGGGCGAAGATCGACAACGGGCTCGGCAAGGGGTGGAGCCTGTCGGTCACCGACCTCGACGGCGGGCTCGACGACGTCGAGGGCGCCGTCACCGACATCGACCTCAACCGGGAGCTGACGCCGCTCGAGGTCGGCAGCGTCGTCGACGGCGTCTTCCAGGTGACCGGGTTCCAGCTCGAGTTCACCGACGGCGACGGCACGACCCACCGCTTCGTGCGCAAGGGCGGGCCGGGCGCCCGCTGGGACAGCCCGCCGGGCGTGAGCCTGCGCGTGCGCGAGATCCTCGACAGCAACCTGCTGGTCACCGCGTACGAGCTCATCCGCCCCGACGGAGTGGTGTACCGGGCCGAGCGGCCCGCCGGTCTGACGGTGCCGTCGTGGCGCATTGTCTCGATCACCGACCGCAACGGGAACCAGCTCACGTACACCCACGCTGAGGTGGGCACCACCACGCCCAAGAGCGTCCGCCTCACCGACATCAGGCATAACCGCTACCCGACGGAGTCGGCGGCGACGTTCGCCTACGACAGCGTGGGCCACCTCAGCCGCATCACCACGCTGCCCGGGGTGACGGCGGCCGACCCGGCCACCGGCACGTCGCGTTCGTGGACCCGCACCATCGACTTCGCGGTGAACGCGACGACGGGTCTGCTCACCTCGTACACCGAGAACACCCACGCCCTCCCGGCGGGCGCCACCGCCGCCACCCGCACCACGTCGTTCGGGTACGACAGCGCCACCGAGGTGCTCAACGCCGTGACCGACGGCCGGGGCGACACGACGACGCTGGGGTACGGCGTCGAGAACGGCCGGCAGATCCTCACCTCGGTCACCGACCGCGAGAACAAGGCGTGGACGTGGACCTACGGGGCGGTCGACGCCACCACCGGCGAGCGCACCACGACGGCCCGTACGCCGCTGGGCCACACGACGCAGTACCGCATCTCCGGTCGTAGTCCCGTCGACGCCCCCGGCGACCTGCGGGTGACGGGCGGCAACATCCTGGAGATCCGCGACGCGGGCAACGACTCGGGCCCCGTGGTCGACAGCTTCGACTGGAAGGCCAACCGCCTCGTCTCCAAGACGAACGGCGTCGGCGCCGTGACGACCTACGAGTACAACGACCTCGGCCTGCTGACCAAGGTGGTGGAACCCGCGCCCAACGACCCCGGCCAGAGTGCGCCGGAGGGTGCGCCGCGGGAGCCGA
>JAHWLA010000008.1 GCA_019347595.1 Actinomycetota bacterium | reverse complement strand
GGCGGCTACGGCTACATGGAGGAGTACCCGATCGCCCGGGCGTGGCGCGACGGCCGCGTGATGACGATCTTCGGGGGCACCAACGAGATCATGAAGGACATCATCGGGCGGCGGGAGCTCGGGCTGTGACGGACGCCGCCACGCCGCCGCCCGCCGCGCCGCGCGTCCGCGAGGAGCGCCCCCATCCCCAGGTCGCGCGCATCGTCCTGGCCCGGCCCGAGGCCCGCAACGCCCAGGACACCCGCATGCTCTACGAGCTCGACGACGCTTACATGCGGGCCATGCAGGACGACGACGTGCGGGTGGTGATCCTGGCGGCCGACGGCGAGATGTTCTCGTCCGGCCACGATCTGCGCGACCGCTACCCGATGGCCGACTTCGACCAGCGGGGCACGTGGTCCGGGTACGACCTGCCCGGCGCCGAGGGCTGGTGGGCCACCGAGCGCGAACTTTACGTGGGGCTGTGCCTGCGCTGGCGCGACATGCCGAAGCCGGTGATCGCGGCGGTCCACGGCAAGGTCATGGCCGCCGGGCTGATGCTGGCGTGGCCGTGCGACCTCATCGTCGCGGCCGACGACACGCTGTTCAGCGACCCGGTGGTGGCCTTCGGCGTGAACGGGCACGAGTACTTCGTCCACCCCTTCGAGCTCGGCCCCCGCAAGGCGAAGGAAATGCTCTTCTCCGGGGGGTCGGTCGACGCCGAGGAGGCGAGGATGCTCGGGATGGTGAACCATGTCGTGCCGCGCGCCGAGCTCGACTCGTTCGCGCTCGACCTGGCCCGGCGGATCGCGCTGCGCCCGACGATGGGGCTCAAGCTGGCGAAACAGGCGGTCAACCAGGCCATGGACCTCCAAGGGCAGCGGGCCGCGGTGGAGGCAGCTTTCTCGCTGCACCAGCTCGGGCACAGCCACAACCGCCAGCGGTTCGGGAAGCTCATCGACCCGAGCGGCGTGTCGGTCGTCCGCGAAGGGCGGTAGGTGGACTTCACCCTGCCCGACGAGCTTCTGTCGCTGCGGGAGGAGGCGCTCGCCGTCGGCCGTCGCGCCGCGGCTGCGCTCGACGTCCGCGAGGACAACTGGATCATCGGCTACGACACGGCCTTCGCCCTGGAGCTCGGTGCGCGCGGCTGGCTGGGCATGACGTGGCCGGTCGAGCACGGCGGCCACGGGCGCAGCCCGCTCGAGCGTTTCGTCGTGTACGAGGCGCTGCTGGAGACCGGCGCACCGATGGCGGCGAGCTGGTTCGCCGACCGCCAGATCGGGCCGACGCTGCTCGCCTTCGGCACCGAGGAGCAGCGGCGGCGGTTCCTCCCCGACATCGCGCGCGGCAGCGGTTCGTGGTGCATCGGGATGAGCGAGCCCGACGCGGGCTCCGACGTCGCCTCGCTGCGCACCCGGGCCGTTCGCGACGGCGACTCGTGGGTCGTCGAGGGGCGCAAGATCTGGACGAGCGCGGCGGCGCACGCCGACTGGTGCTACCTCGTCTGCCGCACCGACCCCGACGCGCCGCCGCACCAGGGGCTGTCCGAGCTCATCGTCGACATGCGCTCGCCCGGCGTCACGGTGACGCCGATCGCCGATCTGACGGGGAACCGGCACTTCTGCGAGGTCACGTTCGACGCCGTGCGCGTGCCCGGCGACCACCTGGTCGGCGTGGAGAACGGCAGCTTCCGCCAGGTCATGCGCCAGATGGAGCACGAGCGCGGTGGCATCGACCGGCTGCTCAGCAACTACGCCCTCTACCGAGACTGCCTGGCCGCCGCGGGCCCGCTCGACCCCCTCCTGCGCCAGGAGGCCGCCGCGCTGGAGACCGGCTACCGCATCGGCCGCATGCTGGTGTTGCGCGAAGTGCTCGGGCAGGCGCCCGCCCACTTCTCGGCGGCGACCAAGACGTTCTGCACCGAGCAGGAACAGCGGGTGGCCTGGTTCTGCGCCCGCGTCATCGGCACCCCCGCCACCGTGTGGGGACGGGTGGCGCGCAACGCCTGTTACGCGCCGGGGTACACGATCATGGGCGGGACGACGCAGATCCTGCGCAACATCATGGCCGAGCGCATCCTCGGCCTCCCCCGCTAGGACACCTCCCGGTCTTCGAGCAGTTCGCGCACGCGCATCAGGAACGCGGCGCCGTCGGCGCCGTTGACGATGCGGTGGTCGCAACTCAACGACAGCCGCGTCTGGAGGCAGGCCACGACCGAGCCGTCGCGGACCGCGGGCGCCTCGGCCACGCGGCCGACGGCGAGGATGGCGGCTTGGGGCTCGTTGATGACGGCCTCGAAGTCCTCGATGCCGAACATGCCGAGGTTGGAAATGGTGAACGTCCCGTCTGCGATGTCCGCAGGGCGCACCGACCCGGTGCGGACACGGTCCGCCAGCGCCCTGGCCTCGGCTGCGATGTCGACCAGCGACTTGCGGTCGGCGTCGAGAATCACCGGCACCATGAGCACGTCGGGCGCGGCGACGGCGATGCCGACGTTGACGCGCCCGTGGAGCACGAACTCCTTGTCGACGTAGGAGCCGTTCAGGCGTGGGTGCTCGCGGAGCGCGACGGCACAGGCCTTGACGATGACGTCGTTGTACGAGGGCACGGGCCCGTCCCCCGCCGCCTTCGCCTCGGCGCGGAGGGCGGCGACGGCCTCCATGTCGACCGTCGCCCGCAGGGTGAAATCGGGCACCGAAGCGCGCGAATGGGCCATGCGCTGCGCCACGATCTGCTGCACACGCGTCGGGGTGACGCGGGTCGTGCCGTCGGCGGTCACGCCCTCGGTGTCGGTGTCGGTCGAGGTGGTCACGGCGTCATGCCCTCCACCCGGCGGCTGCCGGCGAGCGGCGCGGAACGGTCGGACCGGGAATCATCGGTACCCCGCAATCGTCGTCGAATCGAGCATCAGAAATCGGAGGCGGCGCCGTCGTAGACGAAGCACTTGCACGTCTCGCGGTAAACGACCGGACGGTACGCCGCGGGCCCGTCGTGTCGCGTGGGGCTGTAGCGCGAACGGCCGTCGACGTTCTGCACGCTTTGATAGCGGTCGCCCACCCGGGCCATCGCCTCGCTCATCCCGGTGGGGCTGATCTCGGTCGCGTTATCCAACGCGAACTTCAGGAAGAAGAGGATCTCGCAGTAGTAGATGGCGCCGTTGTGCTTGCTTGTCTCGCCGATCTTGTTGCATGCCTGGGCGTTCGGCGAGCCGGACAGGTCCTTGGTGCCGGTGTCGTGGACAGGGTTCCACCCGATGCCCGTCATGTTCGGGCGCTGGTCCTCGGGATACATGGCGAGCACGACGCCGTCCTGGAAGGCCTGGTCGGAGCCGAACCCCCACTTCGGGTAGTAGCGCTGGCTGCTGGCCGCTTGGAGCATGAGCCCGGGGGTCACCCACAGGGCGTCGCTCGTCGACCACAGGACGTGCGTCACGCCCTCCCGCTGCAGGGTGAACGCCCATGTCGACCAGCTCTGGGAGCCGCTCGTCATGACGATCTGCGCCGCGGGCGTGATGCCGTGGCGGGCGAGTGCCGGGATCATGCCCTTCTCCACGCCCTCTCGATGCCACGGCGAGTCCTCGATGAGGATGCCGACCTTGGCGCCCGGCGTGAACCATCCGCGCCGGTGGAGCGAGTCGACCAGCGCTGTGTTGCGCCGCTCCACGAGGGGATACGTCGGCCCGTACCACAGGCCGCGGGACTGCCGGTAGCTCGACTCCGACGCCCACAGGCCACCGGGCGTCAACTCGCTCAGCAGCACGGTGTTGGTCCGTGTAGCGCACCCCATGCCCTGGCCGGGGGACGCCATGATCGCGAAGACGGCGTTGTCCTCTGTCCACCGGGCGCATGCATTCTGATACTCCTGGTCCTGCTGGCCGAGCGCCTTGATCTCGGCCAGCACGAGCTCGAGCTTGCGGCCCGCGATGCCGCCGTTGGCGTTGATGTAGGTCGCCACCGCTCGGGCGGCCTCCGCCGTGGCGCCACCCGAGCCCGCCGAGTTGGTGGTGTCACCGCCCGCGCCGATGGCGCCGAAGAACGCGCCGCTGTCCTGGCTGCTGATGCGAAGTCCCACGTGGATGGTGTCGTCGGTGACGCCACGCACACCCCTGCCGACGGGCGCCTTGCCGCCCGAACCGGCGCCACCGCGTCCGCCCGCTCCCCCACCGCGGCCGTTCGTACCCCCGGTCCCCGCCGGGCCGCTCGTGCCGGCGGGACCTCCCGTGGCGGTGGTGCCTGTGCCGCCCACGCCGCCCGACGCGTCCCCTGTGGCGCTCTCGCCCTCGGCCAGGACGAGGTCGTCCGCCCCGGTGCCGTCGAGGCCGTCGCCTCCGCGTACGGCCGTCCTCGAGCCGACGGTGGACCCGCACCCCGCCGCGGTGATCAGCACGGCGACGAACAGTGCCGCGGCGCCTTTCCCCCAGCGTGGCATGTGCTCTCCTTTTGTCGCGTCGGACGGCGAACCGTCAGTCGGCTCGGCGCCGGCGTTCTTCGTACTCACGGTCGAGACGGTCCTGCAGGGCGTCGAGCGCGTCGTCGAGGCACTCACGCCGGGCGACACCGCCGGGCGGGCAGTCGATGTCGTACCGGTCGACATCGATGGTCCCTTGCACCGTCAGCGTGCAGCCGCGGGACTCGACGGCGTCGCGGTCCTCCCGCAAGGTGAAGTCGGCCTCCGGCCAGCCCGACTGCTCACGAGCGTGCTCGTCCACGGCGTAGAAGCCGCCCGCCTCGTCGGCCATCCAGGTGAGCAGATCGCCCTTGGCCCACCAGCGGTCGTCGTCACGGTGCAGCTCGGCCGACACGAACACCCGGCCCGAGTCTTCCGAGCGGACCATGCGGGCATGCCGCAGTGTGCCGCCGTCGGCCATGCGTGCGGCGACACTCTCCACCAGTTCGGTCGGCGGCTTCTCGCACACGCTGAGGTCCGGCTGCGGCCCCCCGCAGCCGGACAACGGCACCAGCCCCAGCGCCCCCGCCATCAGCACGAGCACCGGCCGCCGCCTCATTGCGCCTCCCGTCGTGCCGCCCGGCGCCGGCGTGGCCGGCCCGAGCCGTTGAGGGTTGCACCGGCGCCGACGAGCACGTCGTCGTGGCCCGGTTCGGCCGTCCACAGTCGGTCGTACACGCCGCCCGCCCCTACGAGCTCGGATCGCGGCCCCATCTCCACCACGCGGCCTGCGTCGAGCACGACGACCAAGTCCGCGTAGGCCACCACGCTCTCGCGGTGGGTGATCATCACCATCGTGCAGTCGAGCCGCGACATGGCGTCGAGCACCTTGCGTTCCAGCGCGGCGTCGAGGCTCGACGTCGCCTCGTCGAGCACGAGGACGTCCGGTGCCGTCAGCCACGCCCGCGCCAGCGCGATGAGCTGGCGCTGAGCGGCCGTGAGGTTGCACCCTTCTTCCTCGACAGGGTGGTCGTAGCCGCCTTCCAGCCCCACCAGCGTGTCGTGGGCGCCGACCGCCCGCGCCGCCGTCTCGATCTGCTCGCGTGAGGCGTCCGGCACCCCGTAGGCGATGTTCGACGCCACCGTGCCCCGAAAGACGAAGGAGTCCTGAGGCACCACGCCGATCCGGCGGCGATAGGTGTGGAGGTCGAGGTCGCGCAGGTCGTAGCCGTCGACGAGCACCGCACCGCGGTCGGGGTCGTACACCCGGCTCAGCAGCTTGGCGATGCTCGACTTGCCGGCGCCCGTGTAGCCGACGACGGCTGCGGCGGCGCCCGCGGGGACGGCGAACGACACCTCGTGCAGCACCGTGCGACCGGTGTGCGGGTAGGCGAACGCCACCTTGTCGAACACGATCTCGCCCCGGAGCTCGTCGCAGCGCACGGCGGCGGTCCGCTGGTCCGGCAGGATCGGCTCGGAGAACGGCTGGCGCAACCGGCGCCACGACACGCGGGCGTCGAGCGCCTCGGCGTAGCTGCTGGCCATGATGGGCAGCGGCTGCGTGGCGCTCTTGGCCATGAGCTGCAGCGCCAGGGCGGTGCCGACGCTGAGCGACCCGGCCAGCACGAGGTTCCCGGAGCGGAACAGCACGACGACCGCCATCGTCTGCCCGATGAGGTTGACGAGCTCGGTGTAGAGGTTGGCGACACCGGTCGCCCAGCGCCGGGCGGTCCGCAACTCCCAGCACGCCCTCGTGAACCGGCGCATCTGGCGGGCACTGGCCCCGAAGCCGCGGATCTCGTGCCTGCCGGTGAAGTCCTCCTCGAACATCGACGTCACCCGACCGAGTTCGGTACGCGCCCGGTCGTAGGCGCGCATGCTGATCGGGAGCTGGATGGCCGTCATCCCGGCAATCACCATGGCGAAGAACAGCACGACCACGGTCACCGACGGACTGAGCACGAACAGCGCGATCGTCGCCATCACCATCTGGGTGGCGAAGACGACGAAGGCGAACGCCTGGCCTTCGAGGAACCGGTGGATCACGTCGAGGTCGTTCACCATCCGAGCGGCGACCTGCCCCGGCGTCTCGCGGTCGTAGTAGTCGATGCCGAGGCGCGTCAGCCGCGCGAACGTCCGCCGGCGGAGCAAGTACAGCAGTCCCTGGACGAACCGCTGCGACGTCAGGCGGAACACGTAGGCGGACAGCGCCCCCACGAAGCCGATGACGAGCAACGCGAGGCCTCGTCGATCCGTGGCCGCCGTGTCGTTGTTGCCGATGATGTCGGCGACGTTCCCGAACAAGAGGTCCGGCGTGATCCGCGTCAGGAACGTCTGCGCCATCAGCATGACGACGGCGACGACGACGAAGACGGCGAACGGCCGAAGCACGGCACGGAGGGTGGGAGGTGCGTCGTCTGTCGCGCGGGCGTCGCTGAGCCGGGGCGTGTCCTCGGCGATGGTGATCGACGAGGCGCGTGCGTGCATGGCCTCGGCCAGCCCGTCCCGTCGCGCCGACGCGGCGACGACAGCATCGGCCGTTTCGTCGGGCGGCTCCGGCAAGGAGAGCACGCGGTCGGCGATCGCCCCCGGGCCCGAACGACGGCTGATGCAGAGGACGGCCGTACCGGGCGCGTGCTCGCGGATGCGGCGGAGAATCTCCACCTCCATCGACGGGTTCACCGCCGAAAGGGCGTCGTCGAGGACCAGCACCCGAGGCGGGGCGACGAGCGCCCGCGCCAGCGCCAGGCGTTGCCGCTGGCCACCCGACAGGGTGAGCCCGCGGTCGCCGATGTGGCTGTCGAGCCCGTTGGGCAGGTCGGCCACCACGTCGTCCGCCCGAGCGGCCCACAGCGCGCGACGCAGCGCCTCGTCGTCGGCCGACCCCCCGACCACGGCCAGCTCGAGGTTCTCCCGCGCCGTCGTGGCGAACAGGAACGGGTGCTCGGAGACGACCCGCACGGCGGTCGAGAGCTCGCGAGGATCGAGGTCGGCCAGCGACACCCCGTCGAGCTCGACGACGCCGTCGTCGACGCCGAGCATGCCCGCGGCTGTCCCGGCCACCGTGGACTTCCCTGACCCGGGCGGGCCGGTGAGGACGACGAGTTCGCCGGGCCGCACGGCGAGATCGAAGTCGTCGAGTACGGCGCGCCCGCCGAGGTTGACGGTGACCGATCGCAGCGCCAGCCCGGTCGACGGGGGCGGGAGCGTGCGGCCGGTCGAGACCGGCGGCCGGCCCATGGCGAGCACCTCGCCGATGCGCGACTGCGCCGAGCGCAGGTACTGCCACAAGCTGGCCACGTCGGCGAACATCTGGGCGAAGCCCATCACCTGGGCGATCAGTTGGAAGGCGATGAGGAACTCGCCCAGGGTGAGGAATCCCTGGCCCACGATACGAGCGCCGATGAGCAAGGCCAGCGCCTGGAACGCCACCGGCACGAAGCGCAGCAGGATGTCGGCCCGCGCCAGGATGCGCACGCGCGTCATGGCGAAGCGGTACACACGCAAGGCCACGCGGGCGACACGCGACCGCGCCTCATCTTCACGCCCGAAGGCCTGGACGACGCGGATGCCCCGCACCGGCTCGTCGATGGCCGAGGTCAGCTCGCCTCGCTCGTTGAGCTCCTGGAAGCTCAAGACCCAGAGCCGTGAGCGAACCTTGGAGAGCAGCCACACGTTCACCGGGAGGGGGATGAAAGCCACCACCGCCATGAGCGGGTTGAGTACGGCGACGTACAGCGTGAGCCCGAGAATGACCGGCACGATGCCGCCCACGATGGGGATCAGTCGCAGGAGCGACTCCATCGTGTTGAGGTCGGTGAGCGCCCGCGACACGAGCTGCCCGCTCGACACGGAGTCGAGGTGCTGGAGCTCGGCCGACTGGATGCGCGTGTAGAGCCACGTTCGCAGGTCGAACTCCACCTGGTACGTGAGGCGCATCAGGCCTTGGCGCATGGCGAAGCCGACGACGAACTGGATGGCCGCCAAGCCGATGATCCAGGTCACGTAGCCGCGCAAGGGCACCGCGCCCGCCACGATGCCCTGGTCGACCATGTCGGCGACGAGGTTGGTGATCAGCAGCGTCAGCGTGAAGTTGGCGAAGAAGAGGAACAGCGTCCAGCGGAACCACGTCCGCTGCCGCACCAACAGCGTCCAGAACAGCGAGTTGCGAGCGGCGCCGAGCGCATCGCTTGCCCGCGTCCGCAGGCGCCCGAGCACCCGCAGCGGGGCGCCGAGTATCTCAACCACGGCCGCGGACCACCTTTCCTCTCGAGCCGTTCGCCGTCACGAGCTGTCGACCGGCGTCGTGGCGCATATCCGCCACCCCGGCCCCCGCGCCCTTGAGGAACACCGACCGCACGAGGTCGGGCCGTTCGAGCAGCTCGGACGCGGGCCCGTCGAAGCGGATCTCGCCCTTTTCCATGAAGTAGGCGTGCTCGACCAACGTCAGGGCGATGTTCACCGACTGCTCGACGAGCACGACTGCCGTGCCCTGGGCATTGATGAGCCTGACCGCGTCGAGTAGCTGGGCGACGACGACGGGCGCCAAACCGAGGCTCAGCTCGTCGATGAGCAGCAACTTCGGCTGCAACATGAGCGCGGTCGACAGCCCGAGCATCTGCTGCTCGCCGCCCGACAGGGTGCTGGCCAACTGGTTGCGCCGCTCCGCGAGCCGGGGGAACGTCTCGAAGCAGCGGTCGATGGCGTCGTCGATCCGGCGCTTGTCGTGGCGAATCGTGTAGCCGAGCATGCGGAGGTTCTCGGCCACCGTCATCGGCCCGAAGACGGCCTTGCCGCCGGGCACCATGGCGACGCCGAGGGCGACGCGGCGCGAGGCGTCGAGGTAGGCGATGTCGTTCCCCTCGTAGATGACGCTTCCCCGCATCGGCAGACCGACACCCGAGATGACGTTGAGCAAGGTCGACTTGCCGGAGCCGTTGGTGCCGAGCAACGCCACCATCTCGCCTTCGTCGACGGTGAAGTTCACGTCGAAGAGGACCTGGATCCGGCCGTAGGCGAAATCGATGTTGCGGCAGGACAGCAGCGGCACGTGCTCGCCCCGTCGGGCCCGCACGTCGAGCTCCTCGGCGTTGACGACCTCGTCGGTGAACGCCTCGATGTCGGCCACCACGGTGCTCGCCGCCCGCCGGAGCTGGAGAGAGACGACCAGCCCGGGCACGGTCAGCGAGGCGATGGCGACGGCGATGCCGAAGCGGCGGTCGATGCCCCCGAGGAGGAGAGTGCCGCCCAAGGCGCCGACCACGCTCATGAACACGGCGGCCAGCGCCGTCGCGTGGGGACGCATCCGGGGAGCGACAACGGCGAGGATGGTGGTCGTCAGCACGGGCTGCACCAGGCCGATCAGCGCCAGCCCGACGACGAGCAGCGTGACCGCGGCAACGGTCGACGGCACGAACACGCCGACCGCCACGGCGACGACACCGCCGGCGAGCATGCGGGCGCCGAAGCGCAGGAAGGCGCCCGGGTCCTGTTGGAACCGTCGCTCGGCCTGCGGCGCGAACCACAGCAGGGCGACGAAGGTGGCGGCAGCGGCGGCGATCCAGACGCCGCCACGGGCCCCGAAGCCCAAACCGAGCCGGTCCTCCAGGAAGAACGAGACGTATCCGAACATCGGCGTCAGGAGCATGCCGAGCAATGCCCAGCTCGTGAAGACGACGCGCAACGTCGGGATGCCGAACAGTCGCTGGGTCACCTCGCCGAACTTGAGACGCCGCGACGCGGCAGCCGCGGCATCCTGGAACCCCCGGCACTCCACCGCGGTGTCCGAGATGGCGACGTCGGGGAAGGTGAAGTAGTCGCATTCCGGTGGACGGCGAGCTGCAAGCAGCCGCCGCAGCCCGCGGACACCCGTCGCATCGGCTTGTGGCGCGTCCGCGCTGTCCTGCCGTGCGGCGCCGTTCGATTCGGCCGCCGCCGCGGCGCGCACCAGGTCCTTCACCGGCTCGACGTCCCATCGGCCGAACCCGGGATCACGGAGACGGGCGGCGAAGGCGACCGCCAGGGCCGAGATGGCGCCCATGGCGAGGAACCCGGCGCGCCAGGTGAAGCCGAGGGACATGGCGACGACGGCCACGACGGCCGCCAGGCCGAGACCGACGGCGGCGAACGCCCGGTAATACGAGACGGCGCGCGCCCGCAGCGCGGGTGGATAGCTGTCGGCCAGCAACGAGGGGTGGAGCGCGTGCACGGAGGCGGCCGCCCAGCCCATGCCGAGAACGAACAGCGTCGGCGAGCCGACCGCGAAGGCGAGGGCCGCCGTGAGCAACGTCCAGGTGCATGCCGTGAAGAGCGTCATGTAGACCCGGTCGTCCCGCTGCTGGAAGTTCCGCGCCATGCGCAGGGCAGCCAGGCTGGCGCCCACGCTGCGCAGCAGGATCAACGTGCCCGCTCCCATGCCGAGCTCCCGGCGCATGTCGGGGCCGAGGAACGCCAGGCCGTAGACGTGCATCTCCGCCGTCATGGCGAGCAGCCCCAAGGCCACCGCCGGATAGGCGCCCGAGGGCGAGCGGCGCAACCCGCGTGGGCGGTCCTCGGCGCCCGGCCCCAGGCCCATGACGACGCGGGCACGTTCGGCCACCGCCCCCCGGATGTCGAGCGCCTCGGCGGTCGGCGCCGGGCCGTTGGCGCGGCGCGACGTCGTCTTGTCGGATGCCGGGTTCCGGGTCATCACGAGCGCTCCACGACGAAGCGCACTGTGACGGCGGCCGTGCCGATCCGCCGCACCTCGCCGATCTCTCCGTTGCCTGTGCTGTCGTCGTCGACGAACACGATCGTCGCCTCGTGCCAGTCCTTGGCGCTGTCGGTACGCCGGCGGTCGACGAGTGTCTCCAGCTCCAACTCCGTCTGCGTCGTCAGGTGGATGCCCCGGTCGGCGAAGTACTTGGCGTCGGGACAGGCGGGGTTCGCCTTGCACTCGGGGTCCGCTGTTGCGATCGACAGGAACTCCACGCCGGGCGCGAGCGGCGGACGGTCGACGAACACCGCGAAGTAGCCGTCCCCCTCTGTCCCGCGCGTGGCAGCAGCGGAGGCCGACCACGCCGGCTGCGACACCACGAAGTCCTCGGCCTTCCAGGCGATACGCACAGGAAGGCGCACCTCCGCCCGCTCGCGAGGCGATACGACCTCGAGGCGCTCGTCCTGCCGGTACGCCTGTTCCATGGTGCAGGCCCCGGCGAGGGCGAGCGCGGCGACGGCCACCGCGATCGGGCGACGGCTCATCGCCGTGCGCCCACCGTGACGCGGATCGGGCGGGTCATGCTCGACAACAGGTAGCTGCCCAGCACAAGGAGGCCGAGCGGCAACGCCAGGACCGCGGGATAGGCGAACCCGTCGGTGCCGATCCCACGGGCGATCGGCCGTGTGCGAGTCGGTGCAGCCGTTGCCTGCCGGGCCGGCACCACCGTCGTGGTCGTCGTGGACACCGAAACGACGCCGTAGGGGGTGGAGAACGAGGGCCACGACTCGGGGAAGCCGCCGCTGCCCGACTGGGGCGGCGGCTCGAAGACCGCGCCGTCGTCGTCGTCGCCGTCGTCGTCGTCCGTCTCATCCTCGGGCGGGATGACCACCAGGGTGCGCTCGTCGGGCGCCTCGAAGGCGGCGCTGAAGGCAGCGGGCTTTCGCGTCGCCGGGTCGAGGCCCCCGAGCAGCGCCACGTCGAGCGCGCCCGTCGAGTCGACCAGGGCCGACACGTCGAAAGTGATCGTCTTGAGCGCGGCGTCGTACGTGCCCTTCACGCGATTGATGTCGCAGAAGTACGAAGGACGGGCGTCCCACCCGCCGTTCGCCCCGGCATGCCACGCGGTGATGACGGGGCACGCGTCGACCACCGGGGTGCCGGCCACCTCGGCCACGACGACCGTGAGGGTCGACGCCGTGGCGCCGAGCGGGAGCCGGAAGCGCAGGGCCGACACGCCGGAGGGGCCGTTGGGTCCACCCGCCACGTAGAGCCCGCCCTCGGGCGGCGCGGGCACCGGCTGGAGGAGGGCCGGCACCGCGGCGGACGGGCGCCCCGCCCACCACCACCCGGTCTCGCCGGGGGCGTCGGCGTGGGCAGGCACCAGAAGACCGCCCGCCCAGGCGACTGCGATCGCCGTCGCACCCAGTGCACGCCACGCCTTCATCGCCACGCTCCCTGCTGTTCACGAGCCGTCGCCAACAACGCTCCGGCTGCTTCGACCACCGTGGCCCACTCGGCCCGCCGACGCGCCTCGGCCACCCGGCGGGTCTGGATGGCGAACAGCCCGACGCCGAGCCCGACGAGCGCGCCCGCGCCCATGGCGCCCGACACCACGAAGGCGACCTGGCTGGGGACGAACCAGTTGGCGGCCACGCCGCGCCAACCGAGCCACAGTGCGACGGCGCCGCCGCCGCAGAGGAGAAGCAGTGTCACCAGCGCGGCGACCGTCGGATCGCTGGTGCGGTTCATCGCTTCGGGCGCTCGGCCAGCGTCTCGCGGAGCTCTTCGATGATGCCGACCAGCTCGGTGATCTGGCGGTCGCGCTCGGCGCCGTCGCGCTGGCGCGTCGTGACGTTCAGGACGGTGAGGCCGACCATGACGAAGACCAGGCCCGTCAACCCTGCGGACACGAGATAGGGCAACTGGAGGTACACCTGGGTCTCGCCCGCCACCTTCCCCCAGCCGATGCCGATGAGGGCAAGCCCGACCACGGAGGCGACCACCCCGGCCCAGACCCACACGGGCGACCCGGCCCGCAAGGCGGGCGGGAGCACGCGGCGGGAAACCGCGCCCGAGGCGGCACGGAAGCTGCTCTCGACGGCGAGGTCGACGGGCGGCGCATCGGCCTGTCGTTCGTGGGTCAGCGGGATGCTCATCGGGGGCTCCTTCTTCACGTGCTTACAAGTGCGTTGGCCTCGGCCGGCGCGTCGGTCGGCGCCTGCTTCGGCCCGGACCGTTCGATGGCGACGGCATCGGCGCCCAGGTACGAGGTGACGACCAGCGGGTCGTTGCGTACGGCGTCCGGGTCGCCCACCGCGATGACGCGACCCGCGTCCATCGCCATCATCCGGGTGGCCAGCCCCATGAGAAGCGGGATGTCGTGCTCGATCAGCACCATCGTGCAGTCGAGGTGCTCACGCAGCCGAAGCAACACGTCGCCCAACGCCTCGCTCTCCCGCTGGGCGATGCCCGACGACGGCTCGTCGAGCAGGAGCACCACCGGTTCGAGCGCCACGATGCAGGCCAGCTCGGTGATGCGGCGGGTGCCGGTCGACAGCTCGCGGATCTGCTTGTTGCGGAAACGGTCGAGGCCCATCAGCGCCACGAGCTCGCGGGCCGCCCGTTCCTTGGCCCGTTCCGGCCGGTGCATCCCGAGCGACGAGAACACCGTGTTGGTCGGGGCCCGTCGCTCGAAGGCGAGCGACACGGTCTCGACCACCGTCAGGGTCTGGAACAGGGCCGCGTCCTGGAACGAGCGGATGAGCCCGAGCCGAGCGCGGCGCTCGGGGCTGAGCCGGGTGATGTCCTCGCCCAGGAACTCGATCCGGCCGCGGTCGGCGACGGTGAACCCGCCGAGCAGCTCGAACAGGGTGGTCTTGCCCGCGCCGTTCGGCCCCATGAGCCCGAGGATCTCGCCCCGGTCGAGCGTGAGGTCGACGCCGTCCACCGCGCGTACGCCGCCGAAGTGCTTGGCCATGCCGGTGGCGGCGAGCAGGGTGGCGTCGCGTGATACCGGCCGCTCGACGTTGCGGAAGCCGAGCTGCACGGCGTGGCCGCCGAGGCTGCCCGTGTCGTCTACGACCTCGCCCGCTTCGACGGCCTCCGGGTCGAGGCCGCGGTGACGGGCGATGAAGTGGATGAGGCGACGGCGCGGCCCGGCGACGAGCTGGGCGATGCCGCCGGGGAAGTAGAGGATGAGGATGAGCCACCCCAACGACGACGCCGCCAGGGCCGCGTTGTCCAGCGGCAGGAACCGGGGCAGGCCGATGATGTAGAACGCGCCGAGGATCGGCCCGGCGAGCAGCCCGATGCCGCCCAGCACGGTGAGGGCGACGGCGTTGATCGAGGTGACGACGTCGAAGCTCGACGGGCCGATGCGACTCAGCATGTGGCCGTACACGGACCCTGCCATGCCCGCCAGCACGCCGCCGACGGCGAAGCCGGCCAGCTTCACCGCCGTGGCCGAGATGCCGAACGCCCGTGCGCCGTCCTCGTTGTCGCGCACGGCGCGCAGCCGAAGCCCGACGCCGCCCTCCCACACGTTGCGCGCCAGCCAGAACCCGACCACGAACACGGCGAGCGCCCAGAAGTAGTACGAGCGGGTCGCCGTGAAATCGAAGGGGCCGAGCTTCGGGCGGTCGGGGTTCACGCCGATGCCCAGCGCCCACGACTGCGAGAGCAGCCATCGCTGGGCGGCCAAGGCGAACGACAGGGTGACGACGCCGAGGAGCAGGCCGCGGACGCGTAGGGCGGGCAAGCCGAGGAGCATGGAGACGAGACCGGTCGCCAGCGCCGCGTAGACGAGCGCCAGGACGAAGCTGCCGACCCCGTACCGACTGGTGATGGCGTACGAGACGGTGGCGCCGACGCCGGCCAGCGAGAACTGACCGAGCGAGAGCTGGCCACCGAGGCCGGTCACCACACCGAGCGACAGGCCCAACAGGCTGAAGGCGATGATGGCGATGAGGATGACGCCGGTGGCGTTGGTGGTGACCATGCCGGCGAACACGGCCGCGACCAGCCCCAGGGCGGCCACCATGCGACCGAGGTTCCGGATGGCCCAGACGCTGCGGAAGGCATCGGGCAGCGGCCCCCACGGCTGCACGGTGGCGAAGTCCTGCTTCTCCTCGACGCGGCTTCCTTGGCGGGTCTGCAGCAGCAGGCCGCCGACGATGATGACGAGCAGGGCGACCTCGCTCACGCCGCTCGTCGGGAAGTTGAAGATGAGAATCTGGTCGAGGATCCCGATGCCGACGCCGGCGCCGAGGGCAATCGGGAGGCTCGTCATGCGAGCGATCACGGCGGGCGCCATGGCCCGAAGGAGCAGCACCGGGCCCAACGTCTCGGCGGTCACGAAACCGCGGGTGGGGATGATGAGGACCGTGGTGAAGGCGGCCACCGCGCCCGCCAGCGCCCACGCGATCGTCGACATGCGCGCCGCCGAGATGCCGGCCATGCGGGCCCGGTCGCGGTTGGCGGCAGCGGCCCGCATGGCGAGCCCGAAGGGGCTGGCCCGGAGGAACCACACGAGCGCGACCACGACGATCGGCGTGAGGAGCAGCATCCCGGAGTACGCCCGGGTGACGAGCAGCGCGCCGATGCGGAACTCGGGGAAGCCGGGAGGCTGCGGGTACGTGCTCCCCGCACGCGCCTGGGCGTTGACGACCGACGAGAACAAGAGGAGGAACTGGGCCACGCCCAGGGTGGCGACCAGGCTCATGAGGGTCGGCGCCCGCCGCAGACGACGGAGCACAGCCACCTCGGTGGTGGCGCCCACCCCGGCGGACACGGCGACGCCGATGGCGAGCGCCACCCAGTAGGGAAGGCTGCCCTTCACGACGAGCACGCCGGTCACGGCGGCGCCGAAGGCACCGATCTCACCGTGGGCGAAGTTGATGACGCGATTCGACCGATAGACGAGACAGAGCCCGACGGCGAGGATGCCGTAGGTCATGCCCGTGATCGCACCGAGCGTGATGAGGTCGGGACCGACCTCGATGCCGAACAGCGTGACGCTTAGGTCCACGAGCGAAGCCCACTTCCCGATTGCACCGTTCGGTGTCCGGCCCGCGCGGGTGAGCCCTTTCCGGCGGCACTGCGGCAGCCGGCGCGCTCACGCGCCAGACCCCCTTTGGGGCGATAAGTGATAGTAATCGTTCCGTTCTGCGGTGATGATACCGACGAAGACCGGGCTTGCCTACTGGTTCCGCAGAAAAATGCGGAATCCAGGAAACAAGCGCACACAGGCAGACAAAATGGGCGAACCGGCCCCCGTCTCACCTGCCCCAGACCTGCTGCCACGGCACGTTCCCAGCTCGCCCTGTTTCACGATGTGAAACTCATATTCCGTTCTAGAGTACGGTACCGTCACGAAATCCCCGTGTCAACGGCATGTGACACGGGTCGTAGAGCCCGTCACCGCAGCCCGCGGACGTGGTGAACGTTCAGTTCTGTGCCCCTCCGGAGCGAGGGGCCTTCGCCGTCGACCGCCACGACCGACAGCTCGTGGCGACCGGGCGCCAGGCCGTCGATGCTCCACAGCCACGGCTGGAGGTTCCAGGTGGCCGCCTGGGTGATCCGCTCGACGAGCTGCCCGTCGAGGTAGACGTCCGCCCACCCCGCCTCGGGCGAGTGGTAGCCGCACCAGACCACGCCTGTGCCCTCGAACGCCACGGAGAACGACGCGCCGCCGACGGTGGAGGCCATGTAGCGGCGAGGGGGCGCCACCGCGAACTCGGGCACCTGCTGGTTGTCGACCTCGCGCCACTGGTCGGCGGGCTCGTAGCGGAGCTCCGGCCAGTGGATGCGGCCGTCGTCGTCGTCGTCGAAGTGCATGGCGTAGGGCGACTCGGGCGGCACCGAGTAGTACGGAACGAGGCGCACGACGCGGCCGTCCGCCGCCCGGCCGGTGAACGTGAGCTCGTCGGCCCCGTCGCGCGTGGCGCTTGCCACGACGGCGCGGATGTCGGAGGCGCTCGGGGCGGGCGTCCCGTCCGCCTGGGGCACGACGAGGACCACCGGCCCGCAGCGGACGGCCACGGGCGCCTCGTAGAAGGCAGGCTCGACGGGTACGGCGGCAAGCTCCATCGGCAGCGTCAACGTGACGACGTCCCCGTCGTGCCAGGTGCGCTCGATCGTCGCCCACCCGAGCTCGACGGGCGGGTCGTACCCTTCCCCGTTCACCGTGAACGCCGGCGTGGTGGTGAGCCAGCCCGGCACGCGAAAACGCAGGGCGCCGGTGGCAGCTCGCTCCAGCGCCACCTCGAACGACACCGTGTCCTCGACCGGGAACCGCGTGCGCTGCGTGAGGCTCAACTCGGCCCCGTCGATGGTGCAGCGGACGGAGGACGGCGTGTAGAGGCACACGTGCAGCGCGTCGGGCCCGACGTAGTACACCTGGTTCACGTGCTCGGCGACGCTGATCGGTCCGGTCGTCGAGCAGCACGACCACTGGAGCCCCCACTGCTTGGAGGCCCCGTCGAAGCCGTAGTCGGCGCAGTACTGCAGCGGCCTGCCCTGGGGATCGGTTGTCGGCGCCGCGCCGATGCCGTTGTAGAAGTTCAGCTCCATCCAGTCGCCGAAGCGAGCCTCGCCGGTCAGCTCGACGAGATGACGGACGAAGCGGTTCATGGCCCACGACGGGCACGGGATCTCGGCGTGGCCGGCCTCGGTGTGGAGGACCTCGGTGCGCTGCCGCGGGACGACGAACTCCTCCAACGGGCCGAACATGCCCGTGGCGTACGACTGCGACTCACAAATCAGGTCGTGGCCGGCCACGATGGTGTCGAGGTACTTCCGGTCGCCGGTGACCTCGTAGACCGCCGCCGCGCTGTTGAGCGAGTTGAGGTGGCTGTGGGCCTGGTAGGTGAGGCGCACCTCGCGGGCCTTTTCCATCACGGCGTCGACGTCGCCGGTACGCACCACGTCGAAGAACTCGTCGTAGATGTAGACGTCCGCCAGTTCCAGGTAGAGGGGGTCGGCCGTGACCGTCCACGCCCGCAGGAGGTACTCGCCCAGCGTGTACCACTCCAGCGAGTGGATGCCGTTGGCGTATCCCTTGGCGGTGTAGGCATGCGCCTTCATCCACTCGGTGATGCGCCGCAGCACCGCCAACGTGTCGACGCCCACGTACTGGTGGATGTCGAGCAGGCCGCAGACGATCTTGTCGTAGGTGTACTCCTTCGAGAACTTCGGCACGGGCGAGTCGAGGAAGTACCCGTCGTCGTCGACCGTCTCGGCCCACCCGTGGAACAGCTCGGTCGCCTTGTCGGCGAAGCGCTTGTCGCCGGTCGCCGCGTACACCCGGGCGTAGAGCGTGAAGAACTGGCCGATGTTGTTGAAGATGCCGTCGCCGTACCACCCCGGCAGCGCCTCGCCCGGGGCGGGCAGGCCCTTGCGCACCCGGAAGGGGTGCAGCAACGCGTCGTTGGGCAGGTCGGCGAACCGCTCGCGGACCTCGTCGAGCTGCCGACGGTGCAGGCTGTCGGCCAGCTCGACGCCGCGGTAGTCGAGCGCCCGAAGGACCTTCCTCGTCTCGGGCGACGCGGCGGGGGCGATCGCCATCTGCTCAGGCGTCTTTGAAGTCGAACGTCGTAGTGAGGCCGCCGTCGATCATGACGGGCGTACCGTTCATCCCGATGGCGGCGTCGCTCAACAGGAAGGCGACGACCTCGGCGACATCCTCCGGCTGGAGGATGCGCCCGGACGGATGGCGCTCCGTCTTCACCCGCAGAAACGCCTCGGGGTCGGGGGCGGCATCGACGTGCTGCCGGAAGAACGGGGTATCGATGGCGCCCGGGCACACCACGTTGGCGCGGATGCCTTGGCGGGCATGGTCGACGGCGACACAGCGCATGAGCTGGAGCAGGGCTCCCTTCGAGGCGCAGTAGGCGGCCAGCCCCTGCTCGGCGAAGACGGCGTCGGTGCTGGCCACGCCGACCACTGCCCCACCGCCCTGGTCGATCATCACCGGCAGGCACGACCGCAGGGCAAGGGCGGCGGCGAACACGTTCACCTCGAACACCTGGCGCAACTCGTCGTCGGCGACGTCCAAGACCGATCCGACCGCCAGGCGGGCGGCGTTGATGACGAGCTTCGACAGCCCGCCGCGCTCCTGGGCGGCGTCGACTGCTTCCTTCCACGTCCCCGCGTCGCACACGTCGCCGGTGATGCGCACGACGTCGTCGGCTGCACTGTCGTCGGGCCACCGCCGGTCGACGGCTACGACGGGGACACCCCGGCCGACCAGGATCTCGACGGTCGAACGGCCCACGCCCGACGCGCCACCGGTCACGATCGCTGCGGTCACTACGACACCACCTTGGGAAGGACCTCGGTGGCCAGGCGGCGCATCGAGGTGAGGTCCGGGAAGTCCATGAACCAGCACATGACCTGCGTGATGCCGAGGTCGGCGTACGCCCGCAGCTTCTCGGCAACCTCGTCGACGGTGCCGATCACGAACTCGTCGAGCAGGTCGTCGACCGTTGTCTGGCCGGTGAGGTTCGGGTTGGTGGTCTGAACGAACTCGATCACGTCGGCCATCGCCTCGCCGCTCGGGTGCTGCTCCCGGAGCCGGGCGAACCGCTCGAACAGGGCATCGGCCTCGGCGCGCGAGTCGTAGATCAGAACCTGGGTCTCGAGCGTCTTCTCCAGGGTGGCGGGATCGCGGTCGCGCGCCTCGCACGCCGCGTCGACGCGGGCAATCTTGTCCTTCAGCACCTCGAGGCCCGCCGGCATCGAGTTCCACACGTCGGCGTGGCGGGCGATGAGGTCGAGGGTCGCCTCGTCGAACGCCTCGCCCACCCAGATGGGCGGGGCGGGCTGCTGCACCGGGGTGGGCGTGCAGATGGCGCGGTCGAGCGTGTAGTGCTCGCCCTTGTAGTCGACGGTCTCGCCCGTCCACAGCAGGCGCATCGTCTCGATGGCTTCGCCGACACGGGCCGCCCGCACGGCGCGGTCGCCCTCCCACTGGTAGCCGTAGGCGACCAGCTCGCGCTCGCGCCAACCGGGGTCGATGAACATCACCATCCGGCCGCCGGAGATGTAGTCGAGGGTGGCGGCCATCTTGGCGGTGAGCGGCGCGTGCCGGAACTCGTTGCCGAGGTGGATGGTGCCGAGCTTGATCTTCGACGTCATGCCCGCCAGGGCGCACAGCGTCGTCCACCCTTCGAGGATGGCGCCGTCGCGGCCGAGGAACATGTGGTCGGCCACCCACAACGAGTCGTAGCCGAGGCCCTCCGCCTCCTTGACGGCGCCGGCCACCGCCTCCCAGTCGAGCTGCTCGAAGTTGGGGGTGCGAAAGTCGGGCACGCCGGGATTGGCGAAGATCGGCACGGCGAAGCCGAGGTCGAGCGTGCGGGCCCCGGCCATCACTCGTACTCCGCAGCAAGCATCTGGAACACGTGCAAGTCCTCCACGGTCGCGGCCATGCGGCCGTCGTCTTCGACGGTGAACGGGATCGCCTCGCCGTCGGGCAGACGTCGAAGCGAGGTGAAGCGGGCACCCTCGGGCGCCGTGAGCCGCAGGGTGAACGGCGGCACCGGCAACGGCGGCTCGTCGTGGCGCCGGTGGAGCAGGCTGATGCGACGGCGCCGCTCCTCGGGCTCGTCGAAGGCCACGACCCACACGTCGGGATGGGTGTCGGCCTCGACGGCGCCGGGACGGTCGAGCAGCGTGCGCACAAGATGCACGAACAGGCGCTCGCTGCCGCGGATCAGAGGGATGGTCGACTCGATGTCGCAGGCCGAGTACACGACCTCGCCCGCGCCGTACCGGTTGCGGACGACGACAGGACGATCGGTGTCCTCGTAAGGCGGGTCGCTGAAGATGGCCGCCCAGCCCGAGGTCTTGGTGGGGCGCCCGTCGCCGTAGCGACGGGTGTGGGTGGCGACGGTCGTGACCTCCTCGTCGGCGGTGACCCGGAGGGTGAGCGCCCACATCGCCCGCTTGAGCACGTTGCCCGTGCCGTGCCCGACGAGCTCGCCCGGCGCGATGGCCGCGGCCGCCTCGGGCGTGACGGGACGGATGTACGACGCCCCCGGCTCCTTGTCCTCGAAGTGGCAACCGAACACGTCGGCCAAGGCGAAGTCGTCGTGCTTCGTCCCGTCCGTGGAGACCAACGACGTGTAGCCGCTGGCGTAGAGGCGGCCGCCGCGTTCCACGTAGGCGCGGAAGGCGGCGATCTCCTCGTCGTCCATGCGCAGGACGTTGGGGAGCACGATCACCGGATAGCGGTCGTGGCGGGAGAGCTCGGCCCGGGGGATGGCGCCGACCGGATGGTGCGCGCTGCGAAGCGCTTCGACGGCCCCGAGCGCCGACCGACCGTGCGGCGTGGGCGCCATGAACGGCGGACTCCCGGCCACCGGCTTGCCGTTGAGGTCGAAGTCGACCTGGGCCTGGAGGCTCCAGTACACGGCCACGTCGGCCAGCGGCGCGCCCCCGAGGTAGGCCTCGTAGGGCCGCATCCGGTCGAAGACCTCGGCGTACACGTCGAACGTCTCCGCCTGCACGCTGCCGTCGGGCTTCACCGCGTCGATGGCCATGAACTGGCCGCCGAACGCGGTCGCCACCATGGCCTCGGCCAGCAGCTCGTCGGCCGTCGTGGTCTGGGCCGCCGCCGTGGTGTAGCCGGTCGCCGTATGCATGTACTGGAACACCGCGGGCGCGGCGGCGGCCGCACCGGGCACGAACAAGGGCAGGCCGACGATGACGTCGCCGCCGATGACGTCGCATTCGGCGAGGAAGTCCTGGTTCACGCCCACGACCCACGAGGCGGTGAGCATCGAGCAGTTGGCGAACACGGGGATGTCGCGGTGCTTGCGGGCCGTCGCCTTGATCGTCCTGAGCTCCTCGGCCAGCCACCGCTCGCGTGCGGCAAGGAAGCGGGTGAAGTCGGGCGAGAAGAAGTCGATCGTCTCGGGGAGCTCGATGCCTTCCTCGTCGGCCAGACGGGCGCCGCAGCTCGGGCACAGGCAGACATCCGGCCAGAACATCATGTCGAGGAACAGCGCGTCGACGTCGTAGCCGCGCACGAGTTCCTCGACCTGGACCGCGGCATGGGCGTGGAACTCGCGGTTGGAGGGGCAGCACACCCCCGACCGGCTGTTCTCGCCCCACGGCCCGGCCGGGTTGGCGTTCACGATTCGCCAGCCGGCGTGCTCGTTGTAGGCCTCGTTGTTGAAGTTTACGCTGTAGTAAGCGCAGGCGGCCAGCCCGCGCTGGTGCAACTCCGCCACCGATTCGGCGACGATGTCGCGGCCGGCCAGGTTGGGGTGCGCCCGACCCGCATTGGTGGGCCACAGGGCCAGCCCCGTCATCGAGTTGCAGTAGAACATGACCGAATCGACGCCGGCCTTGACGTAGAGCTCCGCCATGCGAGCGGGGTCGAGGTTCTTCAGGAACCCGGCCTCGAAGTCGGGCACATGCATGTCGACGAGCATGTGCCGCTGTCGCCGGAGGTAGTCGAACGTCGGTTTCACCGGTGCGTCGCTCATTGCATGAAGCTCCCTCCGTTGACGTTGATGGTCTGACCCGTCACGTAGCTCGACCGCGGCGACGCGAGGAAGGCGACGACGGCGGCGAGCTCGTCGGCGGAGGCGAACCGCCCCATGGGGGTGGCCGCCTGCATCGCCGCCCGCTGCTCGGCGGTGTAGACCTCGGCGGTCATCGGCGTCTCGACGATGCCCGGAGCGACGGCGTTGGCGCGGATGCCTTCGGCCGCGTGCTGGGCGGCGATCGACATGGTGAGGCCTATCACGCCCGCTTTGGCCGCCACGTAGTTCGGTGCGCTGTAGAACGACTTCGTCCGTCCGGATTGCGAGGTGAGGTTGACGATCACCCCGCCGCCCGACGCGCGCATGGCGCGCACGGCAGCCCGGCAGGTGAAAAAGGCCCCGCGCAGGTTGACGGTGAGCATGCGGTCCCAGTCCTCGTCGGTGACGTCCAGGACGGTCCCGAGCTGGAGGATGCCCGCCGTGTTGACCAAGGCCCCGAGGCCGTGCTCGGCAGCCACCGCGGCCACCACGTCGTCGACGGATGCGACATCGGTGACGTCGAGCTGCCGTCCTTCCACCGTGAGGCCCTGGCCCCGCATCGACTCGACAGCCCGGTCGAGTGCGGCGGCGTCGCGGTCGGCGAGCACCAGGCGCCGGCCCTCGGCCCCGATGGCGCGGGCCGATGCCAGCCCGATCCCGCTCGCCCCGCCGACGACGAGCGTCGCCGAGCCGTCCGTCACAACACCCCGCCGTCGAGCTTCAGCTCGCTCATGCCCTCGGGGGCGTTGACGATGGCGTTGACGTATCGCATGGACACCACGCCGTCGGCGATCGACGGGGAGACGGGCCGGCCTTCCAGGATCGCCTGGGCAAAGTCGACGACCTCACCGGCGTAACCCTGCAGCCACATGGTGTCGGCCTGCCGGTAGGGCACCGCGAACTGCGGGTGCCACAGCGAGACGCCGGGTGCCGATGTCGTCAGCGTTGTCATGGGGCTGCCGCCCTCGCTCCACTCCTGGTACTCGGCCAGGTTGCGCACGGAGATCAACCGGCCCGCACCGCTGAGCTCGACCCACTCCTGCACGTGGGGGTCGTTGGCGGAGAGGTTGACGACGGCCGAGGCGCCCGACTCGTACAGCAGCGTGAGGACGCACGTGTGGGCGCCGTCCTTGTGCGAGCGCTTGAGCACGTGGGCTTCGTGCGGGTCGCCCATGAAGTAGCGCACCAGGTCGAGGCCGTGCACGCTCATGACGGATAGGTGGCTGTTCCAATCGGCCATGCGCCAGTGGGAGTAATTGACCTTGCATAGGGTGGCGCCGCCGAAGTCCTCCTTGGCGGCCGCCTCCTTGGCCATGACATAGCCGAGGGCGAAGCGCTTCTGGAAGCCGACCTGGCACTGCACGCCATTGCGCTCGGCGGCGTCCTGGAGCTCGAGCGCTTGGGCAAGGGTGGCGGCCACGGGCTTCTCCACGAAGAGGTGCTTGCCCGCTTCGAGCACCTGGAGCCCGACCTCGTGGTGCATGGCCGGCGGCCCGACGACGAACACCGCTGTGACCGACTCGTCGTCGAGGATCTCGCGCAGGTCGGTGGTGGCCCGCTCGGCGCCGAACTTCTTGGCGTTGGCCTCGGCCCGCTCAGGACCGCGCGCCGCCGCGTAGGCGACCTCGATGGGGGCGTACCGCAGGCTGGGCCACATGGTGCCGGTGGCGAAGTAGCCGCACCCCACGAAACCGATGCGAAGGTTGGCCATGTCTTCCTCTCGCTGTGTGCTCAGGACTCGATCACGACGAACGGTGCGCCGGTGGCTACTTCGTCCTCGGGCTGCACCAGCAGCTCTACGACGGTGCCGCCGACCGCCGCCTCCACGTCGGTGTCGACCTTGTCGGTCTCCACCGACAGCAACGGGTCACCGGCGGCGACGGCGTCGCCGGGCGCGACCTTCCATTCGATGACGACGACGGTGTCCACGGAGTCGCCGAGCTTGGGCATCTTCAGGGTGTGTCTCATCGGTTCGCGGGGGCCAGGACGTGCCGCAGGATCTCGGTTTCGTCGGGATGGGGACTGGCGAGGACGATGTCGACGGCGGCCTGCACCCGCTCGGCCACGCTCGCCTCGAGCGCGGCGACGTCCTCTTGGGTGGCGATACCCGATTCGAGGAGCCGGGCCGTGCCCAGCTCGATCGGGTCGCGCTGCTTCCACTGGTCGAGCTCGCCGTCCGGGCGGTAGGCGCCCGCATCGGTGCGGGAGTGTCCCGAGTAGCGGTACGTCTTGGCCTCGACCAGCGTGGGGCCTTCTCCGGCTCGCGCCCGAGCCAGCGCCTCGCCGATGGCCGCGGTCACGGCGTCGACGTCCTGGCCGTCGACCACCACGCCCGGCATGGCGTAGGCAGCGGCCCGGTCGGCGATGTCGGCGACCGGCGTCGTGCGATCGATGCGGCTGTACTCCCCGTAGAGGTTGTTCTCGCACAGGAAGACCACGGGGAGCTTCATTGTGGCCGCCATGTTGAGCGACTCGTGGAAGGCGCCGATGTTGGCGGTGCCGTCGCCGAAGACGGCGACGGCGGCGTCGTCGGTGCCACGCACCCATGCGGTGAGGGCGGCGCCGGTGGCGACGGGGATGCCCGCGCCGACGATGGCGAAGGTGGGAAGCAGCCCGACGTCGGGCTCGACGAGGTGCATCGAACCGCCGAGCCCGTCGGTGCAGCCGACCTGGCGGCCGCAGATCTCGCCGATGACCGCCTCGGGCGGCAGCCCCAGCGCCAGCGCTGTGCCGTGCCCGCGATAGGTGCACGCCACCATGTCGGTCGGCCTGGCGGCGGCGGCGAGCCCGACGGCGACAGCCTCCTGGCCGATGGCCAGATGGGTGGAGCCCCGGACGTAGCCGTCGTTGAAGAGCTCGAGCACGGACTCCTCCACCCGGCGGATCTCCATCATGCGTTCGAGCCGCTGGACGGGCCCGTCCTGCAGCGCCTGGCGTCGCTTCAGGGACACATCGTCTGCGCTCACTGCACCTTCTCCTCTTCGGCCCACCAGGGCAACGGGGCGCGGCCGGTGGTGATCAACCGGGTGGTCTGCTCGGCCACGTACTCGGGCGACGGCAGGTAGCGCGCCTCGAGCGGACCGCTGTGCGGGATGGGCGCGTCGGGGCACGTCACTCGGGCGACGGGCGCCCGCAGCCTGCCGAACAGCTCGCTGGACACGTGGGCGGCCACGTCGTTGCTCCACCCGCCCGTCCACGGCCCCTCCTCGACGACCACGAGGCGGCCCGTGCTCGCCGTCGAGGCGACCACCGTGTCGGTGTCCCAGGGCACGAGGGTCTGGAGGTCGACGATTTCGACCGACGTGTCGCTCATCAGGGCAGCCGCCTGCTCGACGACCGGGACCATGGCGCCTGCGGTCACGACGGTGACGTCGCCGCCTTCGCGGACGGTGCGAGCCTTGCCGAGCGGCACGATGCCCTCCTCCCCCACCACGAGCTCCTGGCGTTCGCCGTAGAGCACGCGTGGCTCCAACACCACGACGGGGTCGGGGTCGCGGATCGCCGAGCGGAGCAAGCCGTAGGCGTTCTGCGCGTTGGAGACGACGCACACCTTGAGGCCGGCGTTGCCCCGGAACCAGTGGTCGAGCATCTGCGAGTGCTGAGCGCCGAAGCCGAGCCCGGCGCCCGCCGAGCCCCGCACCACCAACGGCACGGTGACCCGGCCGCGGGACAGGTAGCGGAAGCGAGCGGCCTGCGTCGTGAGCTGGTCGAGGGCGACGCCGATGAACTCGATGAACATCATCTCGACGACCGGCTTCAGCCCCGTGGCTGCGGCGCCGACCGCCGCGCCGAGGAAGCCCATCTCGCTGATCGGCGTGTCGATGACCCGCTTGGGGCCGAATGTGTCGACCAGGCCCTCGGTGGCCTTGAACACGCCGCCTGCGGCGGCGATGTCCTCTCCGATGAGGACGACGTCGGGGTCGCTCTCGAGCTCGTCGTGCAGCGCTTGCAGCACTGCTTGACGGACCCGGAGTCGTGTCGTGGTCATGCGGTCCTCTTTCGTGCGCCGGGGTCCGACGGGTGGGTGGCGAGCGGGATCACGTCGACGTCGATCCACGGGAACAACGGCAGCGACGAGATGGCGACATGCAGGGCGTCGGCGTCGGGCGCCTCCCAGAGCCCGTAGTTCGCCCACCGCCCGGGCACGCGCCACAGCCGCGTGACGAGGCCGGCTTCCGCCAGCTCGTCGGCGCGGGCGGCCTCGGCGGCGACCAGCCGGTCGCGCTCGACAGGGTCGCCGTCGGGCGGCCACCCGACCTCCATGTGGACGAGAAACTCCATAGCGGGCTGTGTCTCCGCGCCGGAACGTCAGTCCGTCGCCCGGATGACGACTTTGGCGTGCGTGCCCTCGGCGAGGGCGTCGAACGCCCATGCCGTCCGGTCGAGCCCGACGACGTCGGTCACGATCGGGGAGACGTCGACCTTGCCGTCGGCGATGCTCCGCAGCGACAGCTCGAACTCCTCGGGGCGGTAGCACATCACGAAGTCGAGGAGCAGTTCGTTGGTGCTGGCGATCGACGGCTGGAAGCGGTCTTCGCCGAAGCAGAGCCCGGCGACGACGATGTGGCTGTGGCGCGGCGCCCCGGCCAGGATCGACTGCAGGACGCCGGGCGCCCCGACACACTCGAAGATCGTGGCCCGCTTGGGCTCCATGCCCGCAGGCAGGAACGTGGAGGCGGGCGACGGCTCGTACCCGAGGCCGGCGAACGTCTCGAAGGGTGACCGCTGAGCCGGGTCGACCACGACATCGGCGCCCAGCACTTCGGCGATCTTGCGCCGCGTCTCGGAGAAATCGCTGGCGATGATCGGGCCCTTGCCCCCTGCGCGCAGTGCGGCGATGACGGCGAGGCCGATCGGCCCGCAGCCGACGACGAGGAACGGCCCCTCGCCGCCGCCTCGCCCGGCCGTCCTGACGGCGCGGACGCCGACGGCCAGCGGCTCGGCGAGCGACGCGTGCTCGATGGAGAGGCCGTCGGGCACCGCCAGCAGTCGCTTGGCGTCGAGCACCATGAACTCGCCGAGGGCGCCGGGCAGGTCGCGGCGCGACCCGATGGCCCCCGGGCCGTCGGGCAGGTCGACGAACGGCATCGA
>JAHWLA010000007.1:9910-27770 GCA_019347595.1 Actinomycetota bacterium | reverse complement strand
AGGTCTGCGACTCCTCGACGGTGATGACGCCGTCCTTGCCCACCTTGTCGATGGCCTCGGAGATCATGCCGCCGATCTCGGGGTCGGCAGCGGAGATGGCGGCCACCTGGGCGACCTGCTCCTTGGACTCCACCTCGCGGCTGATGTCCTTGAGGGACGCCACGGCGGCCTCGACAGCGGCCTCGATGCCCTTCTTCAGCGACATCGGGTTGGCCCCGGCGGCCACGTTGCGCAAGCCCTCGTGGACCATGGCCCAGGCGAGCACGGTGGCGGTGGTGGTGCCGTCACCGGCGACGTCGTCGGTCTTCTTGGCGACTTCCTTGACGAGCTCGGCCCCGAGCTTCTCGAACGGGTCCTCGAGCTCGATGTCCTTGGCGATCGATACACCGTCGTTGGTGATGGTCGGCGCGCCCCACTTCTTCTCCAGGACGACGTTGCGGCCCTTGGGTCCGAGCGTGACGCGTACGGCGTCGGCGAGCTGGTTCATGCCCGCCTCGAGCGAGCGGCGTGCCTGCTCGTCGAAGGCGATCAACTTGGGCATGCGTCCTCCCTTTCATTACAGCGTTTCGCAGGGAGGTTAGCACTCGCCCCTGTCGAGTGCTAGCTGAAGCCGCCGCCGCCACCGATTTCTTAGCAGTCGCAGGAGCCGACCGCCAAGGCTGCGGGCGAGCACCCGCCGTCATCGGGCGATGACGGCGGCCAGGTGCTCCAGCGCGGCCAGGGAATGGCCTTCGACCAACGCGTCCACATGGGGCAGGGCCGCCGCCATGCCCCCTGCCAACGGGGCGAACCCGGGCGAGGCCTTCAGCGGGTTGACCCACACGATGCGGTGGGCCACCCGGCGCAGCCGGGCGAGCTCGCGGGCCAGCACGGCCGGGTCGCCGCGGTCCCACCCGTCGGAGAGCACCACGACCACCGCGCCCCGCGCCATGCCGCGGATGCCCCACTCGTCGTTGAACCGTTGCAGCCCTTCGCCCAGGCGGGTGCCGCCCGACCAGTCGGCGACGGCCCGCGCCGCGGCGTCGAGGGCCACGTCGGGGTCGCGGGTGGCCAGTTCGCGGGTGAGGCGGGTGAGCCGGGTGCCGACGGCGAACGCCTCCACCCGCTGCCGCCCGGCCACGGCCGCGTTGAGAAACCGGACGAGGGCGCGGGCGTAGGGGTCCATCGACCCGCTGACGTCGCACAGCAGAACGACCCGGCGGGGCCGGCGGGAGGGCGCTTTGCGGGGGCGGCGCACCAGCTCGCCGCCCGTCGTGAGCGCCGCCCGCACGGTGGCGCGCACGTCGGGTTGCCCCGAACGGCGCTTCGAGGGGACGAGCCGCCGTGAACGGCGCAGGGCGCCCGCCACCCGCATGTCGGCCATGAGCCGTCGCGCGTCGGCCAGTTCGTCGGAGGAGCAGGCGGCGAAGTCCTTGTGCCGCAACACCTCGCGGGCGCTGTAGCGCACCACCATCGCGGGACGGGCCGCCGGCGAGCCGGGCTCGTCGTCGATGTCCTCGTCGGTGTCGAGAGCGGGCGGCGGGGGCGGCGGCGATGTCGCCTCGCCGGGCGCCGACGGCGTGCCGAGCCAGAAACGGTCGAAGGCGGCGTCGTAGGCGGCGATGTGCTCCGGCGCCCGCACCAGCGTGGCGCGCCCCGCCCAGTACACACCCGTCCGCTGTTCCAGGCCGACGGCGGTGAGCGCCTCGGCGAAGGCCACCACGCTGTCGGGCGATACGGCCAGCCCCGAACGGCGCAGCGCGGTGGCGAACCCCACCGCCAGCCGCGACGGGGCGGTGCTGGTGGTCACCGCGCCTCGGCCAGCAACTGGGCGAGGCCCATGCCGCGGACCCGCTCCTGGTCCTCGCGGTACTTCAGGAAGGTGCCGAGGGTGGTGTCGAACGTGGCCTCGTCGACGGTGGTGCGACCGAGCAGGGCGAGCGCAGCGGCCCAGTCGATGGCCTCGGCCACGCCCGGCGGCTTGTAGAGGCCGACGTCGCGCAGTCGGGCCACCACGGCCGCCACCTGGCGGGCCAGCGCCTCGTCGAGGCCGGGCACCCGCAACCGCACGATGGCCACCTCGCGCTCGAAGTCGGGGTGCTCGACCCAGTGGTACAGGCACCGGCGCTTGAGGGCGTCGTGGACGTCGCGGGTGCGGTTGGAGGTGAGCACGACGACGGGGGGCACCTCGGCCCGGAACGTCCCCAGCTCCGGCACGGTGATGGCGTAGTCGGCGAGCACTTCGAGGAGGAAGGCCTCGAACTCGTCGTCGGCGCGGTCGACCTCGTCGATGAGCAAAACCTGCGGCGGGCCGTCGTCGTCGTGGGCCAGCGCCCGCAGCAGGGGCCGGCGCACCAGGAAACGCTCGGCGTACAACTCGTCCTCCACGTCGGCCCCCCGACCCTCGGCGGCGCGCAGGTGGAGGAGCTGGCGGGCGTAGTCCCACTCGTACACCGCCTGGGACACGTCGATGCCCTCGTAGCACTGGAGCCGCACGAGCTCGCCGCCGGTCCAACGGGCGAGCACCTTGGCGACCTCGGTCTTGCCCACGCCCGCCTCGCCTTCGAGGAGGAGCGGCCGGCGCAGGCGCAGGGCGAGGAACACCGCCGTCGCCAGGCCGTCGTCGGCGAGATAGTCGTGGGCGGCGAGGGCCTCGCGCACCGACTCGGGCGACAGCGGGCCGGTCATATCCCCTCCCACCGCACCGCCGGGCATCGACTCAGGCATGGCGCCGAGCGTACGGGACGGCGCTCGCCTGTCGTGATGGACGACGCCGGGGCGGCAGCCGGTGCCGCGGGCGGAAGATCATTTTGCAATCAGTGCAAAATTGCGTATGATGCATCTATGTCCGGTGTCGGCCTCCGCGAACGCAAGAAGGAAGCGACCCGCTGCGCCCTGATCACGGCGGCGACCCGGTTGGTCGCAGAGCGGGGGCTCGACCGCGTCACCGTGGACGACATCGCCGATGCGGCCGGCGTATCCGTGCGCACGTTCTTCAACTACTTCGCGGCCAAGGACGACGCCGTCATCGGCGCCGACCCCGAGCGGGTGCACGAGCTGCTGGCCACCTTGGCCGCCCGCCCCGCCGACGAGCCGCCGCTCGATTCGCTGCGGGCCGCGCTCACCGCCACGCTCGACCGATACGTCGAGCAGCGTGACGACTGGGCGCTGCGGTCGTCGCTGGTGCGCCAGTGGCCGCAGCTCCGGGCGCGGCACATGGGCCAATTCGAGCAACTGGAGCGGCAGTTGATCGAAGCGGTCGCCGACCGCATGGGTGCGGACGCCGACCGCGACGTGTACCCGACCCTCGTCGTGAGCGTCGCCGTCGCTGCGCTGCGTGCCGCGCTGCGTGCGTGGGTGGCGCCCGGCGTCACCACCCCCCTCGCCGACCTCGTCGCCGAAGCCTTCGACGGCCTCGCCGAAGGGCTTCCGCCGCCCCGGCGCCGCCGTCATCGCACCACCTAGGAGCACTCGATGCACCCCCCCACCGAACGCCTCACCCATGCCCAAGTGCTCGTCGTCCTGAGCGGGCTCCTGCTCGGCATGATGCTGGCCCACCTGGACCACACCATCCTGGCCACGTCGCTGCCCATCATCGTCGGTGAGCTCGGCGGGCTCGACCACCTCTCGTGGGTGGTGACGGCGTACATGCTCGCCACCACCGTGTCGGCCCCGCTCTACGGAAAGCTGGGCGATCTCTACGGGCGCAAGCGGCTGTTCCAGTTCGCCATCGTGGTGTTCCTCATCGGCAGCGTGCTGTGCGGGCTCGCCAAGTCGATGGGCCAGTTGGTCGCCTTCCGGGCGGTGCAAGGGCTGGGCGGCGGGGGGCTCATGGTGATCGCCCAGGCCACCGTGGCCGACCTGGTGGCGCCACGCGAACGGGGTCGCTACCAGAGCTGGTTCGTCGCCACCTTCGCCATCTCGAGCATCATCGGGCCACTGCTGGGCGGGTACCTCACCGAGCAGGCCTCCTGGCGGTGGGTGTTCTACGTCAACGTGCCGGTCGGCTTGGTGGCGTTGATCGTCACCAGCGCGGTGTTGCCGAGCGGCGGCGCCCGGGCCACCGCTCCGCTCGACATGCGAGGGGCCGCGTACCTCACCGCCGGGCTGAGCGCAGTCGTGCTCGTCATGACGTGGGGCGGCAACCAGTACGCGTGGATGTCGCCGCCGATGCTGGGCGTCGCCGCTGTCGCAGGCGGGTGCCTGATCGCCTTTCTGCGGGCCGAGCGGCGGGCAGTGGAGCCGGTGCTCCCGTTGCGGTTGTTCCGCAACCACACCTTCAACGTGGCGGGCGCCGTGAGCTTCCTCATGGGCTTCGCCATGTTGGGCACGATCAGCTTCCTGCCGATGTTTCTCCAGCTCGTGACCGGCGCTTCGGCCACCCACTCCGGGCTCCTGCTCCTGCCGATGATCGCCGGACTCGTGGTGACGTCGACGATTGCCGGGCAGATCGTGAGCCGCACCGGGCGCTACAAGGCGTTGCCGATGGCGGGCACGTTGCTTGCCGCCGTCGGCATGGCGCTGCTCGCCCGCCTCGACGCCACGACCCCCCGGTCCGCAGGTGCGCTCGCCATGGTCGTCTTCGGGGGCGGGTTCGGCCTCATGATGCAGGTGCTGGTGGTGGTCGCCCAGAACGCCGTGCACCACCGCGACGTCGGGGTGGCGACCTCGTCGGTGAACTTCTTCCGGAGCATCGGAGGCGCCCTGGGCGTGACCGCCTTCGGAGCCGTGTTCGCCGGCCGTCTCTCCGCCACGCTGCCCGGCAACCCGGTGGGCGGCGAGCTGTCCGCTGCCGCAGTGGACGCGCTGCCCGCGGTGATGCGGGCCGATGTGGTCGGAGGCATCGACCAGGCCCTCAGCACAGTGTTCGCGTTCGCCGTGCCCGTCGTGCTGGGGGCCTTCGTGCTCACGTGGCTGTTGCGGGAGGTGCCGCTTCGCTCCGGCACCCCGTCGCACCTGCCGGAGCCGGAGGGTGTGGCCGTCGGCGTGTAGCGGGCGGGGGGGCTGCATGTCGACGAGTGACGCGAGCGGGCGCGCGGCCCTTCGCCTCGGCCGCTGTGCGGGCGACGTCGCCCGACGGCAACTCCTGGCGCGCTGCTCTCAGCTCGTCCACCACCCGTGCGTCGGGCGCAGCGGGGACGTCAAGAGACTTCCTCGGGCCCGCGTGGACGACGGCCTGCGCGGCGGCTGCCCAGCAAGTAGCCGATCATCCCGGCGAGGGCGGCAGCGAGAACGACCACGAGCGCGACCATCCAACCCGAGCCGCCGTCGAACATGTCGTCCATCATGCCGTCCATCATTCCGCCGCCCATCCCGTCCTCGTGGCCTGGTCCGAAGTTGCGGGGGCCGTCGGGGAGGGCGTCGATATAGGCGATGACGTCCGCGATCTCCTCGTCGCTCAGCCGGCTCCCGAAGGCGGGCATGGGCGGCATCGTCGCCCTCCCGTTGCGGACCGTCACCTCGACGCCTTCGACGGTCAACCGGTCCACCGCGCCCCGCAGCGCCGGATGCATGCCCATCATCCCGGCCGCGTCGGCGCCGTGGCACATCGCGCAGTTGGCGCGGTAGACCTCCGCGCCCGCGTCGGCATCGCCCTCGGCGACGGCCTGCACCGCGGCGGACGGTCCCGTCGTCGTTGCGACGACGAGCGTGAGCACGCCTGCTGCTGCTCCTACCACGACGTTGCGCCACGTCCGGCTCGTCGCCCGCCGGGAACTCGTCATGTCGGCGCTCCTGCCTCGGTCGGCCGCCACGTCCTCCGCAGGGCCAGAAGCACCGCGGCGACGGCGACGGCGAGGACGTTGAGGAAGAACGTGTGGTTCAGCGAAAAGTCCGCCTGCTCGGCCAGACGGACTTGTCGGTCGGGGACGAGGCCCACGGCGGCGAAGAGCGCGTGCAGCACCACACCGGAGACCACTGCGGCGGCGACGGTGACGAACGCGAGGTAGCCGGCGAAGCGCCACCCGTAGTAGTTGGCGTTGATCTTGAGGCTGGGCGGCACGACGAAGTCGCTGGCGAGGAAGGCCATGATCCCGGCGAACGCGACGCCGTTCTCCCACAGGAGTGCGGCGATGGGCCCGTTCCCCATCGAGCCGATCACGGTGAGGACGGCCGCGACGGGGGCGATGACGGCGTGCATGACGGCCTGCAGCCACTCGGGGCCCACGCGCGGGAAGACCGCCTCGAACACGGCCCGGGACACCAGGGCGGCGATGGCGCCCGCGATGAGGAACCCGACGAGGATCTCCTTGCCCGCCATCCGCCACTCCATCACGAACCGCTCGCCGACGCGACTCCACGCCCGGCGGTCGCGTACCCGCTCCTTCCACGACCCGGGCAGGCCTTCCGCCGGGTCCGTGTGCTCGCCTTCGACATCGGCGGCGCGCCGTCGGGCTGCGTCGGCAAGTTCCGTCGGGCACGTGAGGCGCACGAGGACCACCATCACCGCGATCAGGATGGCGGCGCCGAGGTACAGGGCCACGACGAACTCCCAGCCGAGGAAAATCCACAGCAGGACGCCGAGTTCGATGACCAGGTTGGTCGATGCGAACATGAACGCCAGCGCAGCCTCGAGCCGCGCCCCTTTCGTCCACAGGGCGCGGGTGGCGGCGAGTGCGGCGAACGAGCACGACGACGAGATGAACCCGATGCCCGTGGCGAGGGCGATCTGGCGGGGGCCGCCCTGTCCGAGGCGGTCGGCGGCCTCGGCAGGCTTGACGAACACCTGGATGGCGGAGGAGAAGGCGTAGCCGAGGACGAGCGCCCAGCCCACCATCCACAGCAGCGAAGCCGTGGTGTAGACGACGTCCCACGCCGCCGAGCCGACGCCGCTCATTGCGCCGGCACCGCGGTGGGCCCCTCGTGCGCCGCGTGTCGGTGCCCGGCGCCGGCGAGGTTGCTCGCCTTCGTGTGCACGATGTTCATCCCGGACGCCCGCACGTACTCGACGGGTTCCGTTGGGGAACTCCCCGGGCGTCTCGGTGCACGCGGCCAGGCCTGCGACCGGGCGTGACGTCCGGCCACACGACGCGCTCGAAGGAGTACGAGACGGGCACCGCGACGAGGCCTGCACTGCTGACGAGTACGGCCATCTCAAGCGGTTGCATTGCGTGCCTCCTCGCATTCGGCGGCGTGGCGCTCGCCCGTCTCGGGTGGTACCCGCATGCCGCGCTGTCATCCCGCTGCCGATGCCTTGTTCACGCGCTGCACGGCCGCAGATGCCCGCCACCCGGGGCCGCCATCGCGGATCACCGCCCGTCGGCCCACCACACGTGCCAACTGCGGCCACCGTCCTCGGATTCGTAGATGCCGGTCGAGCCGTCGGCGGAGGCGGCTGCGTACACGCCGTCATCGGTGAGGAGGAGCGCCTGCGGCCTCCCCGGGAGCGGCTGTCGCTCCTCCCAGCCGGACGCCGTGCGCACCGACACCGCCCCGTTGTCTCCCACCGCCCACAGGCCCGCATCCTCGTGCCACGACAAGAACGCCGCCGCCGGCCCCTCGACGGCGGACCAATGGCGCCCGCCGTCGACGCTTTCGGAAAGCCCCTGGCCGGTCATGGCGACGATGCGGTCGGGGTCAGCAGGGGACACGGCGAAGTCGCCCATCGGAATGGTGGCGCGCGCGTCCCAGCGCTCTCCGTCACCGCTGACCATGAACCTGCCCGTCGTGGAGTCGTAGCCGTAAACCCGGCCGTGTGCGGCCCGCAGGGAATGGAAGTCGACCTCGCCGAGGAGCGACACCGACTTCCAACTCTCCCCGCCGTCACTGCTGCGGATGAGGCCGAGCAGCGGCCTGCGTCCCGATTCGAAGAACTGGTCCCCCGCCCCACCCGGGTGCCCGGACGCGAGGAACACGTCCGGCCCCGCCACGGTGAAGCCCATGAGGTCGCGAACCTCGCCGGCACGCACGGCTCGGCCGTCCTCGGCAATGCGGAACAGTCCGTAGTGCGTGGCCGCGTAGAGCTGTCCGTCGGCAGGGTTGCGTCCGAGCCCGTGGATGTGAGCCACGCTCTCGCCCCCTTGTCCCGCCGTCCCGGCCTCGTCGTCGCGGGTGACGAGGAGGCCTACGGCCACGAGGGCGGCGACGGCCGCGACGGCGGCGACGGCGAGACCAACCGCGGGCACCCGGGCACGGTTGGTCGACTGCCGCATCCCGCGTCGCGTCGCTTGCCGCTTCGGTGCCATCACGCCTCCGGGTCGTCGAGTGTCCGGCGTCGCGGTGCCCGCACGCCGCCACGGTGCCCGCTCGCTGTCGTTGGGCCCACGCAGGCCATCATCGCCTCCCGGCGACGGCGTGTCGTCGAGCTCCTCGATCGGCAGCTCGGCGTCGCTCGTCTTGCGCCATCGTGCGTTCTCGCCGTCCGCACCGGCGCCACGGGCCGGGTGTCGGGTGGGCGAATTCGCTTGCGAACATCCACCCCGAGCGGTTCGCTGTCGCGATGGCCTTCTTCATGACGGTTCGTCGCCGTGGTGACGCGGCGATGGGACTGGTACCAACTCAAGGCGGAGTGGGCGCAGCGGCTTGTCTCTGAGGCCGACCTGCCTCGCGGCGCGCTCGTCCTCGACATCGGTGCGGGCCGAGGCGCCGTCACCGACTCGTTGCTCTCGATAGGTGCTCGGGTTGTTGCGGTGGAAGCGCACGCTGGTCGCGCGCAGCACCTGCGAGAGCGCTTCGGCGCATCCGTCGTCGTCGTCCAGGTCGACGCCGCGGACCTGCGCTTGCCTCGGCAGCCGTACCACGTCGTGGCCAATCCCCCGTTCGCTCTCACTACGCCGTTGCTCCGCCGCTTGCTCCAATCGGGAAGCCGCCTTCGGTCCGCCCACCTGATCCTGCAGGAGCAGGCGGCCAAGCGCTGGGCGGGCCCGACTGCTCCCGGTATCGGACGTTGGTGTCGGACGCACGACGTCTCGACTGGCCGCCGCATCCCGCGATCGGCATTCGACCCGGCGCCTCCGGTCGACGGGCGCGTGCTCGTCGTTCGTCGGCACGCTCGCTGAACGACGCCCGGCGTGTGACCCCGCGCCGCTTGTCCGACTAATCAGCGGTGGGCTCTCGACGCGTTCAGCGCCGCTGCCGCGCGAACGAGATCGTGGAAGGCCCGCTCGTCGATGTCGTCCCCCTCGTAGAGGTCGATGGCGCGCCTCGTGTTGCCTTCCAGGCTCGCATTGAAGAGGTGCGCTGGATCGTCCAGCGATGCTCCCTTGGCGAACGTGAGCTTCACCTTGTCCTGGTAGGTCTCGCCGGTGCAGATGATGCCGTCGTGCGACCACACGGGGACCCCCCGCCACTTCCACTCCTCGACGACCTCGGGGTCCGCCTGCTTGATCCGGTGGCGAACCCGGGCGAGCGCCTCGCCTCGCCAGTCGTCGAGCTCCTCGATCCTCGCGTCGATGCGTTCGGAGGGGCTGGCCTCGCCGACGGGCACGGACGGCGCGGAGTCGGGGCGGGAGCTCACGGGCGTGATCGTAGCGACGGACGCGCAGTTACAAATCGGTAACGACTGCGGATGCCGGCGGCGGCCTGGGTAGGGATGTACGTGCGCCGGTGCACGTCGGTCCCCGTGGGCGTACGTGTGGACGACGCTCCAGGCCTCCGATCTTCGGCGGCGGCACCGAGGAGGAACGACATGAGCATCGAGGTCCGCATGAGCGGTGGCTATCGGGTCACCTCCTTCGACGACTACGGCGACGCCGAACGAGTGGTCGACGCCTTGTCCGACGAGGGCTTCCCGATCGAGCACCTCCGAGTGGTGGCCCACGACCTCCGGTGGGTCGAGCAGGTGACGGGCAGGCGCACCTTCGCCACGGCGGCGGCCGGCGCTGCCCTCACCGGCGCGGTCGTCGGCGCCGCCTTCGGCTTCGTCTTCGGGCTGTTCAGTTGGATCGAGCCGCTGGTGTCGGCGCTGGCACTGGCCGTGTACGGCGCCCTTCTCGGCGTCCTCCTGGGCGCGGTCTTCGGGCTCGTCACCCACTGGATGTCGGCCGGGCGCCGCGACTTCTCCTCGGTGCGCTCGGTCGTCGCCGACCACTACGACGTCGTGGCCGAGAGCGAGGAGCTCGCCGAGCAGGCGGGCCTCACGCTCCTCCGACGCGATGAAGCCGTCCGGTGATCTGGTTCTGGTGGTGGGTGCTCTTCCTCGTCGTGCTGTTCCTGCTGCCGCTCGGGTACGGCGTCGGGTACCGACGGTGGGGGGCGCCCTACCCGTCGTACTACCGCCGCCGTCTCCTCCAGCGCGACGCCTCGTACGCCGAGACCGACGACTGGGGCGTGCTCGGCGACGTCGTCTGGATCGCCTTCGTATTCGCCCTCGTGTGGCTCTTCTTCGCCGCTCTATGACGCACTCGTTCCGACGGCGCGTCCTGTGCGGCCTCGCCCTCGGTCTCGTGACATCGGGGTCGGCCGCGTGTGGTGACGACCAGGCCCCGGTGATGGAGGAGGGCAACACCGCGGGGTGCCGAGAGGCGTTCAAGGCGGCGGCTTCCATGCCTTCGACGCCTCGCATGGAGCAGACGCTCCTGGCCTGCGACGGCCTCGGCGCTTGGGTACCGGCGGCGGCAGCCCATCCCGAGCTCGTCCCCACCGACGCACAGACGCGCTTCGCCGCCACCATGTGCGCCGCCGCCAACCAGCGCGACATCCGCGACACCAAGACGTGCCGGGAAGCGCTGGCCCGCCACCCCGAGGCGACGGACCAACCGGGCCCCGGCCCCGACGAGGGGAGCATCCCGCGCGATCCGCGCGACCCCGGGGCGGGTGACGGATGACGAGCGAGGAGGAGAACCGGTGCGCGACTCGTTTCGGAAGGCAACGGCCGTAGTGGCTGTCCTCGTCGGGTCGGTCCTCGCCGCATGCGGCGAGGACGACGGCGACACGACGGCGACGACGGCGACTACCGAACCAGCCCAGCCCGCCGCGGAGGCACTGGCCGACACAATCCCGCCGCGCGCCGACGACCTCCCGCCCGGGTGGACACCGGGTGGCGACCCGGTCGATGCCGACGACGACTTCGACGACGAGCTCGAACGGTGCCTCGGCGTCGAGAGCGAAGGCGAACGCCCGACAGCGGAGTCGGAGTTCGCACAAGCCGACCTCACACGTCTTGCCTTCGCCGTCGAGATGGCCCCCACCGCCGATACCGCCGCCACCGAGCTTCGGGCCTTCGAGGCGGCCGACGCCGCGCAGTGCCTGGCCACGGCGCTGGCCGAGGTCGTGCGGCGCCTGCCCGGCATGGCGCAGGCCACCGACCCCGTCGTCCAGTCGCTGCCCTTCGCCACAGTGGGCGATGCCACCGTTGCCTACCGGGCGACGACCAGCCTCTTGGCGGGCGACGGTGGGACGGCGCTCACCGTCGACGCCGTCCTCTTCCAGCAGGACGAAGCTCGGATGTCGATCTTGTCGGTCAACCCGAATCGACCGCTCGACATCACAATCGTGGTGCAGGCCGCCAATCTCATGGCGCGACGCGCCGCCGGCTGAGCCACGGCCGAGAGCGGCACGACCGCCGGTCGCGTCGCTCTCGCGGTTACGCGTCGACGACGACCCGCTCGACTGCGGGCGGGGGCGCCGGCTCGGCGGCGAGCGTCGCCCGCAGCGAGTACGTCCCGGGCGGCACGTCGAGCGTCCCTTCCAGCGTGAAGCGAAGCTCCTCCCCCGCCGCCAGCGCTCGCTCCCGCAAGGCCTGCGTGAACATGCGGCCCTCGCTCCAGCGATAGACCACCTGCTCGGCGTCGCCGACCAGCACCACGTCGCCGTCCTGCCCGGACGAGAACGTGAGCGAGACGGCGGCGTCCGACTGGTTGCGCACGACGAAGCGCCACTCGACCGGCGAACCGGCGGTAAGCCCGTCCCATGTGACCGACAGCGTCAGCGGATCCTCCGGGGGCGCATCGCCCGGGTCGCGGGCGCCGTCGTCGCTGTCGTCACCGCAGCCCGCCAGGGCCGAGAGGGCGAGAACGGCAGCGAGCGCCACCACACGCATCGCCATTCGACCCTCCCGCCGATGCTCGCTGGACGTCGACATCTGCACCGTGCGCACGTACCCACTCTCCCACGAGCGCCGCAAGCCGCCGTCACCACGAGTCACCGGACAGCACGGCGTCCCAGAAGCGGACCTCGAGCCGTACCACGCGATTGAACGCCGTGTGCATGGGCTCGGTGGGAGGCGGCACCAAGCCCGCGACGTCGTCGACCCACCGGCCGAACGCAGGCGACGACCAGTTGTCGATGAACGACCAGTACGACGAGTCGGTGTCGGCACCCGCGCGCACGGCCGACCAGGCGTCGAAGTACGCCTTCTCGGCTCCGTACAGCACGGTCACGGCGACCGGCCAGCCGTCCTCGATGCAGGCGAGCAGGAACGACGTGTAGCCGAGCGCGGTGGGCGACGGCTCGGCGGCCAGGTCGAGCCCTCGGCGCGCCGCCTCGGCGCGGAAGAGGTCGAGCTCCGCCTGCAACGGCCCCAGCGTGCTGCTCAGGACATCGCGGGCGTGCTCGTCGGGGGCGATGGCGACGAGCCGGCCGACGAAGCGGCGGAAGCCGACCACGAAGAAGTGATCCTCCACCAGCCACCGGTCGAACGCCTCCCGGGGCAGCGATCCGTCGGCCGCCGCCACGACGAACGGGTGGCCGGTGATGGCGGGCCACAGCCCGGCCTGGCGCGCCAGGAGGTCGTTCACGGCACGTCCCAGAAGGCGAGCTCGTGGCGCATGCCTTCGAGGAACGCCCGCTCGGCAGCCTCGTCGGGAGGCGCGGGGTCGACCTCGTCGAGCATCTCCGCGCAGCGCTCCGCCAGGCGGGCAAAGCCCGGGTCGGCATACGTCTCCACCCATGGCCGGTACCGCGACTCGGGCGGCGTGACAGTCGCCAGCCGCCGCCCGAGCTGCGAGTACCCCCACATGCACGGGAGCAGAGCGGCGAGGCCGATGCCGTAGTCCGCGGCCGAGTCGAGGAGGAACGACGTGTAGGCCGTGCAGATCGGCCCTGGCCTGGCCCGGTCCAGTTCGGCGCCGAACGAGGCGGCGAGCGAACGGTGCAAGTCCATCTCGCCGTGGAACGTCTCGTAGGCAAGATCGACGAGATCGCCGAGGTGGGCGTCGGGCGCCTGCCACGCCAGCCGGGAGAACACCCGGACGTAGTCGAGGAGGAAGAGATAGTCCTGCTCCAGCCACACCCGGAACGCTCTCGGGTCGAGGTCGCCGTCGGCGATCCCCCGCACGAACGGGTGGGCGAGCTGCTCGTCGAGCAACGGCTCTCCGAGCGCAATAAGGCGGGCGGAGAGGCTGGACCGGGGGCCGGCGTCGGCGGACACGGGCCGCCAAGCTACTCAGCCCGACGGGCCGCCTCCTTCGCCGCCGCTTCCACCCGCCCTCGGTAGCCGTCCCACCAGACCGCGTCGCCGGGCGCCATGTTGTCACTGCCGGGCCGCAGGCCGGTCCGGCCGTCGGCGAGCTCGCGCACGAGGTCGGCGTGCCCCGCGTGTCGGTGGGTCTCGGCGATCATGTGGACCAGGACGCGGTGCAGCGTGACCTCGCTGCGCTCCACGGGCCACCACGGCACCCGGCCGACGGCATCGAGCGGCAGCGCCTCGATGGTGGCGTCGGCATGCGCCCACGCGCGGCGGTACAACACGACGATCTCGTCACGCGACTCCTCGGGGGTCGCCCACATGTCGGCGTTCGCCTCGGCATCCTCGGCGAGCCATGGAAGCGTCACGCCGGCGGGCCTGCCGAAGGTGTCGCCGAAGTAGCCGAGCTCCACGCCCGCCAGGTGCTTGACCAGCCCGAGGAGGTTGGTGCCGGTGGGCGTCATCGGCCGGCGGACGTCGTACTCCGACACGTCCTCCAGCTTCCAGAGCAGCGCATCGCGAGACACCTGGAGATACCGGTGGAGGTCCGCCTTGGCGCCCGAGTCGCTCATGCCCCGAGCGTGGCACGCCGTCGGCTACGGCGCGAGCCAGAGGTGGACGGCGGCGTTGGCTCGCCACGGCGACCACGCCCGGGCCACCTCCTCCAGCGGCCCGCCGGCCGTCGGCGCCAGCCGGGCGAGCGACCGGCGCAGCCCGAGGTCGCCCGCCGGGAACGCATCGCGCTCGCCCAGCCGCAGGGCGATGTAATGGGCCGTCCACGGGCCGACACCCCGCACGGCGACGAGCGACGCCACCAGCTCGTCGAGGCTGGCGCTGCGATCGAGGCGGACATCGCCGCTGTCCACGGCGGACGCGAACGCCTGCACGGCGGCGGCCCGCGCGCCGGTCAGGCCCAGCCTCGACAGGTCGCCTGCCGCCACCGCCTTCGGCATCGGGAAAGCATGGGTCAGACCGAGCGGCTGCAACCCGGGGACGGGCCTGCCCAGCCGCTCGACCAGCCGGCCGACGAGCGTGGTCGCCCCCGACACGCTCACCTGCTGGCCGAGGATGGCCCGCACGCCGAGCTCGAAGGGGTCCCACGTGCCGGGCACGCGCAATCCAGGACGGGCGGCGACCAACGGCCCGAGCACCGGGTCGCCGGACAGGTCGCGCACCGCCTCGTCGACCGGGGCGTCGAGCCCGAAGATCCTGCGTGCCCGCTCCACCACGTGGATCAACCCGTCCCAGTAGGGGAGGTGCGCTCGCAGCACCAAGTGGTCCGCTCCCCCGGCGGCGATCTCCAGCACGCCCGGTTCGTCGTCGACGACGATCGTCCGCCGGTACACGCCGTCGCGGACGTCCTCCACATGCGGGATCGCCCGCGTCGAGGCGTACGCCAGCATGGCGTCCCAGGCCAACGGTCCTCGGTACGGCAGCCGCAGGACCAGCCCACCGTCGGCCACCAGCCGGTCGGTGCGCCGGCGCCGGGCGCGCAAGGCGCCCGGTGACGCCCGGAAGACGTCGTGGCAGGCGCGGTTGAGTTGGCGCACACTGCCGAACCCCGACGCGAAGGCAATGTCGGTGATGGCGAGGTCGGTGTCGTCCAGCAGCCGCCGGGCGAAGTGCGCGCGGCGCGAGCGGGCCAACTGGTCGGGCGTCACGCCGATGTGCTCGGCGAACAGCCGCCGGAGGTGCCGGGCCGACACGCCGAGCCGGGACCCCAGCTCGGCTTCGGTGGCGCCGTCGAGGGCGCCGTCGGCGATCATCTGCACGGCGCGGCATACCAACTCCGGCGCGGCGAGCTCCACGGCCGCGGGCGACCGGTAGGGCCGGCACCGCAGGCACGCCCGATACCCCGACGCTTCGGCGGCCGCCGGCAGGTCGAAGGGCCGGACGTTGGCGGGCAGCGGTCGAGCGGGGCAGCCGGGCCGACAGTAGATCCCCGTGGTGACCACGGCCGAGTAGGCGCTCATGCCCTCAGGTATACAGACCCGGAGGCGGCTGGGCTGGACACATTCGGACACGGCCGCCATCTCGTCCGGATGCGTCCGACATCGGCAGCGGAAATCGTCCATGCTCGAACCATGTCGACGACCACCACCGGCCGCCCGCGGTCGATCATGCCGACCCCACCCGCGCCCGAAGGACCGTTGCGCTGGACGCGGATGCCGTCGCCCATCGGCGCCCTCCTCCTCGTGGGCCGGCCGGGCGTGCTCAACGGGCTCTACGTCGCCGACCACGAGCGCTGCGCCTCGATCCCGCCGGAGTGGGTCGAGGACGCCGACGCCTTCCACGAGCCGTTGCGCCAGCTCGCCGAGTACTTCGACGGGACGCGCACCGCCTTCGACGTGCGCATCGAACTGCACGGCTCGCCGTTCCAGCGCCAGGTGTGGGAGGCGCTGCTCGAAGTGCCGTACGGCGGCACAGCGAGCTACGGCGACATCGCCCGTCGCGTCGGCCGGCCGACAGCAGCCCGCGCCGTGGGTGCCGCCAACGGCCGCAACCCGGTGTCGATCATCGTCCCGTGCCACCGCGTCGTCGGCGCGGGTGGCGCGCTCACCGGCTACGGCTGGGGCACCGATCGCAAGGCCTGGCTCCTCGACCACGAAGCGCGGAGGCAGTAACCGCAGCTCACGCCGTGGTGGCGCACACGCCGCACGGGTCGCCGTCGCCGTCCTCCACCACCCGGTCGACCACCAGCCCGTGGTCCTCCATGCGGCCGGCCACCCGATCCATCTGGTCGATCCCTGCCTCGACCACCAGCGCCCCGCCCGGTCGAAGCCATCCGCCCGCGGCGGCGACCACGCGCTCCACGACATCGAGCCCGCCGAGACCGCCGGCCAGCGCGTGCGCCGGCTCGCGGCGCGCCACGTCCCGCGGGAGCAGCGCGAGCATGTCGTCGGGTACGTACGGCGGCACGGCCACCACCACGTCGACTCGGGCGCGCAGCGCCGGGGGCAGTGGCTCGAACAGGTCACCGAGATGCGCCTCGATCCCGTTGTCGAGCGCGCACGCCACCGCCGCCGCGTCGATGTCCGTGGCGACGACCCGTGCACGAGGCCGAGCGTGCCGAAGGAATGCCGCCAGTGCCCCCGACCCGGTGCAGAGGTCGACGGCGATGCCGGTGACAGGCAGGTGGCTCACCGCGTGCCGCGCCACCTGCTCCGACTTCCAGCGGGCCACGTAGACGCCGGGGCGCACACGAACCGGGATCCCGAGGAAGTCGACGTGTCCCACGATCCACGCCGTCGGCTCGCCGGCCAGTCGCCGCGCCAGCAGCGCCTCCAGCTCCATGTCGTCGCCGGCGGCCGCGAGGAGGTCGGCAGCGTCCTCTTCGGCGGCCACGAACCCCGCGTGCCGCAGCACGGCGACGGCGTCGGCGCGACCGATCACGCCGGCGTCGCGCCGCGTCCGGGGATGACCGCAGCGAGACAGGTCGTCAGGCGCATGAAGAAGGCGGACAGTAGGAACGCCACGCAGCCCGGTCAAGGGCGCGACGACGAGCCCGGTGGAGCAGGCGGCACGTGACCCGCCTGCGCACCTGCCTGCACGGCGGCGGCTGCCGTGTCGGCTACGACGCGCGGGCGGGGTGCATCGTTCGAAGCGGCAGCGCGAGGTGCCCGAGGTGGTCCGCTGCGTCGAGATCGCTCGATCCGATGCCGTATCGCAGGGGGAAGTCCTGGCTGTCGACCGCCGTGCGGAACAGGCGGTCCCGCACCGACAGGAACATCCCGAAGTTGCGATTGTGCGCCGCGTGCCGTCGCTTGCGTCGTCGCCTCGCGGGCCGCCGTCGTGGTCGTGATCGGCCGCGCCGTCGTGGTCCTCGCGCACCAACGGCACCAACCACGTCCCCCACCAGCGCACCGACGGAGTGTAGAGGCAGGCGGCTTGCGCCCTTAGGGGGCCGCCGCCCCCAAGGCGACCGCCACGGCGACGGCGGCGACCACAGCGGCCAGCACCACGCCTTCGAGCGTCGCGCGCGCCGACCGCGCCGACGCCGACGAGGGTGGCCACCGGAACATCGCCGCACCCAGTGCTGCGCCCCCGACCAGCCCGCCGATGTGCCCGCCGATGGAGATGTTGGGGATGGCGAAGGTGAAGATCAGGTTGAGGAGGAGCAGTCCGCCGATGCCGCTCTGCCAGACCCCGACGCCGTGGCGGTGCTGGACGACCGCGGCCGCAGCCACCATGCCGAACACGGCCCCCGACGCCCCGCCCGTGAGCGCCAGCGGCGCCACCAGCAGCGCACCCGCCGACCCGGCCAGGAGGGCGGCGACGTACAGCGCGGCGAAGCGGATGCGCCCGAGGGCGGGCTCCAGCAGCTCGCCGAACCGGTAGAGCAGGACCATGTTGAAGCCGACGTGGATGAGGCCGAAGTGGATGAAGCCGCTCGTCACCAGGCGGTACCACTCGCCGTCGGAGACAGCCGGGCCGAACACCGCCAGCCGGACCTGGAGATCGCCCCCTCGCCCGGTCAGACCGCCCTCGAGCGCGGTGAGGACGAACACGGCCAGGTTCAGCGCGATGAACGCCTTGGTG
>JAHWLA010000007.1:0-9810 GCA_019347595.1 Actinomycetota bacterium | reverse complement strand
CGGGCGGCACGGATGCACTCCCAGCAGTGCGCGCCCACAGGGGCCTCGTGGAGGCAGTCGACGCACGCGGGCCGCCCGCACCGGGTGCAGGCCCGACCGGTCTCGCGGTCCGAGTGATGGAAGCAGGTCGCCACCCGACGATCCAAGCCGATGCTGCCCACCCGGCGCACGTCGCGGCCGAAGCCCGTGCTGACCACGCGGCCGTCGTCCGGCACCGCCTCGATCCCCAGTGCGCAGGCCCACCGCTCGGCCAGCGGGCTCTGCCCGATCCCGCGCTCCACCAGGTTGCCGACGACGCTCGTGCCGGGACCGGCCGTGGTGCAGTCGGCGCGGTGACCACGACCACGCCGTCGAGGGCGGCCGACTCGGCCAGGGCGTCAGCCGTGGAACGCTCGCAGCTCGGCCGTCCAATCGTGCCCGGCGGCCGCGACCGCGGCGGCGTACCCCGGCACGTCGAGGTCGACCACTGACCACGGGCTGTCGGCCGTCGGCTCGCAGGCCAGCGCCGTCAACGTCTCGCGCACCCCTCGTCCCGACGCCTTCACCAACGCCTCCTTCCGCGCCCACACCCACAGCACGAACGCGCCACGCTGCTCGTCGCCCAACGACTCGTAGCAGGCGAGCTCATCGGCCGTCATGATGCGTTGCGCGATGCCGTCCCTGCTCTTGGGCATCCGCCGGCGGTCCACGTCGACGCCGACCGCCCGATCGGGGCCCGCCACGGCGATGGCCGCCAGCTCGTCGGAGTGCGACAGGTTGAACTGCACGGGGCCGTCGACGGTCGGCTTGCCGTCGGGCTCGGTCTCGAAGCGCAGCGACTCGGGCGGGCGCTCGAGGTAGCGGCCGAGGAGCAGCCGCAGCGCGCCGTGGGCGGCGACGAACAGGCGTCGCGTGACGTCGAACTTGAAGCGGTCTGCCCGGTCGCGCTCGGCGTCGTCGAGCAGGGCTTCGACATCGGGCGCGACGGCGGCGCGCACCAGCCAGACGTGGACGGCATCGGGTGCGACGACGAGCACCCGAGGACTGTACGCCGGTACAAGCGCGCCGAGCTTTGAGGGGGTCCGCGTGGACGTACGTCCGCCTCGGCACCGAGGCGCTCCCTCGTTAGCTGCGGTCGAGGACGTGGAGGCTGCGCAGGCGGCGTTCGAGGTGCGACTCGATGGCGCGGGCGGCCAGGTGCTCCACCTCGTGGGTGGCCGGACCGGCCGGCTCGTGCAAGACATCGGCCAGCCCACCGCCGAGGATGCGCCGGATGAGCGCCAGCGCCTCCTCGCTCATTGCCTGCCCCTGCCTGCACGACCGGCACAGCACCCCGCCTTGCGCCATGTCGAAGGCCACCAGCTCGTCGTCCGCCCCGCACACTGCGCACTGGTCCAGCAACGGGTGCGCGCCTTCGAGCGACAACAGCTTCCAGAAGAACGCCGGCACCACCAGCGGCGAGTCGCGTTCGGCCAGCGCCCGCAGCGCGCCGACGAGCATTTGGTACAGGCGCGGGTTGGGTTCGCGCTCCTGGGCCACCTGGTCGACGGCCTCCAGCAGCGACTGCGCCTTGCCCACCCGGTCGAGGTCCTCGCGGACGACGCGGAAGTGGTCGATGGTCTCGGCCTGGGTCACGATGTCGAGCTCGCGGCCCTCGTAGAACTGCACGGCGACGTGGCTCAGCGGCTCCATGCGGGCGCCGAAGCGGCTCTTGGTCTTGCGCACGCCCTTGGCCACTGCCCGCACCTTGCCGTGGGCCTGCGTGACGAAGGTGACGATGCGGTCGGCCTCGCCCAAGCGCATGGTGCGCAGCACCACGCCCTGGTCGCGGTAGAGCACTACAGCTCCACTCCCCCGAAGCGCCGGTCGCGGCGCTGGAACTCGCGCACCGCCTCGAAGAGGTGCTCTCGCCGAAAGTCGGGCCACAGCACGTCGGTGAAGACGAGCTCGCTGTAGGCCAGCTCCCACAGCAGGAAGTTGGAGATGCGGAACTCGCCCGACGTGCGCACCACCAGGTCGGGGTCGGGCATGTCGGGGTGGTAGAGGCGGGAATGAATGGCCTTCTCGTCGATGCGCTCGGCCGGGGTGCCTTCCGCCACCAGCGCCCGCACGGCATCGACGATCTCGGCCCGGCCGCCGTAGTTGAAAGCGAACGTGAGCGTCATGCGCCGGTTGCGCTCGGTCAGCTCGACGGCCTCGTCCATGCGCTTGAGGACCCGCTTGGGCACCCGCCAGTCGCGCCGACCGGCGAAGCGGACACGGACGCCCTTTTGGTGCAGCTCGTCGCGCCGGTTGGTCAACAAGCGCTCGTTGAAGCCCATGAGATACCGCACCTCGTCCACCGGGCGCTTCCAGTTCTCCGTGGAGAACGCGTACACGGTGAGCCAGCGCACGCCGAGCTCCAACGCCCCCTCCACGGCGTCGAACAGCGCCTCCTCGCCCGCGGCGTGGCCCTCGGTCCGCGGCAGCCCCCGCTTCTGCGCCCAGCGGCCGTTGCCGTCCATCACGCAGGCGATGTGGACGGGAATGCGGCGAGGATCGATGCGGTCGAGGTCCACGTGTGGGACGGTACTCGCGCCGACCAGGAGGGTACGTCCACGCCATGCTCGAACGTGTGCTCGCCCCGCTGGCCCGGCGCTGGGCGTGGGTGGGGACGGTCGGGCGCGTGCAACAGCGCTTCTCCGACGTGCACGGCGGCTCGCTGGCGTCGTCGGTCACGCTAGCCGCCTTCCTGTCGCTGTTCCCGTTGCTGCTCGCCCTCATAGGCATCCTCGGCTTCTTCTCCGCTCGAGCCGCCGACCTGCCCGCCGAGGTCATCGGCCGGCTGGGCCTCACGGGGGAAGCAGCCGACGCCGTGGTGTCCGCCATGGAGGTGGCCGAAGGGAGCCGGCGGACGGCGACGGTCCTCGGCGTGCTGGGCCTGCTGTGGTCCGGACTCGGCCTGGTGGGCGCGCTGCAACAGGCGTTCAACTCGGTGTGGCAGGTGCCGGGTCGCGGCCTCAAGGGCAAGCTGTACGGGCTGCTCTGGCTGGGCGGCGCAGTGGTCATCATGGTCGCCTCGTTCGGTGCCGCCGCTCTGCTGCGGCTGCTGCCGGGACCGGCGGCTCCCGCAGTCCTGGTGGGCGCGCTGGCGGTCGATGTGGCGCTGTGGCTGTGGACGTTGCACACGCTGTGCCACCGCGACGTCGGGTGGAAGGCGCTCCTGCCCGGTGCCGTGCTGGGCGCCGTCGGGCTGGAGTTGCTGAAGGTCGTCGGCGCCATCTACGTGCCGATGGCGGTCGCCGGTTCGTCGGCGCTCTACGGCTCCATCGGGGTGGTGTTCGCCCTGCTCGCGTGGCTCCTGTTCTTCGGGCGGTTGGTCGTGTACGCAGCCGTGCTGAACGTGGTGCGCTGGGAGGAGGACCACGGCACGGTCACCGCCGAGATCGAACTGCCCCGTGTGCCCGGCGCCGTGCCCATCAACGCCACCCGCTCGGGCGAGGCGGTTCAACCCACGTGAGGCATGACCTCCGCCGCCACCAGGCGGAGGTGGTCGAGGTCGTCGAAGTCGATCACCTGGAGGTAGGCCCGCTCGGCGCCCACTTCGCCATAGCGGCGGAGCTGGTCCACCACCTGTGACGGCGTGCCCGCCACGTCGATCGCCTCCACCGGCTTGCCCACCGCCTCGGCCCGCCGCCGCATCTCGGCGTGATCCGTGCCGCAGCAGATTGTGACGGCGACCGACAGCGTGAGGCTCGAGGGGTCGCGTCCGGCCGTCTCGCACGCCGCACGTACCCGTCCGAACTGCTCGGTGACGCGCTCGACGGGCTGAAACGGGATGTTGAACTCGTCGGCGAAGCGGGCGGCCAGGCGCGGCGTACGGATGGCGCCGAACCCACCGATGATCACGGGCGGACGGGGCTGCTGGGCCGGCTTGGGAAGGGCGGGCGCGTCGGCCACGCGGTAGTGGCGGCCGTCGAAGGAGAACCGCTCCCCGACGGGCGTCTCCCACAGCCCCGTCACGATCGCCAGTTGCTCCTCCAGGCGGTCGAAGCGCTCACCCACAGGAGGGAAGGGGATGCCGTAGGCGGTGTGCTCGTCGTCGAACCACCCGGTCCCGAGGCCAAGCTCCACCCGGCCCCCGCTCATGGCGTCGACCTGGGCCACCGAGATGGCGAGCACGCCGGGCAGGCGGAAGGTCGCCGACGACACCAGCGTGCCCAGCCGGATGCGCTCGGTCTCCCGGGCCAGCCCCGCCAGCGTCACCCAACTGTCCGTCGGCCCCGGCAGGGGGTCGCCACTTCCGATGCGCAGGAAGTGGTCGGAGCGGAAGAAGGCGTCGAAGCCCTCCTCCTCGGCCACCCGGGCGACGGCGCGCTGCTGCTCGTAGGACGCGCCCTGCTGGGGCTCGGTGAAGATGCGGAGGAGCATCCCTCTACCCTGCCCCAGGCAAGGGCCGTCTACCGTCAGGGGGTGGCCTCGGGGAACGACGTGCGACCGGCGATGGCCCGGGTGGTCGCCGCACTGCACGACGGCGGCGAGGAACGGCCGGGCCAGTTGGAGATGGCGGAAGCGGTCGCCTCGGCGCTGGCGAGCGAACGCCACCTCGTGGTCCAGGCCGGGACGGGCACCGGCAAGTCGCTGGCTTACCTCGTGCCCGCGCTCTTGAGCGGCAAGCGGGTGGTGGTCGCCACCGCGACCAAGGCGCTCCAGGACCAGTTGGCCGGCAAGGACCTCCCGTTCCTGGCGAAGCACCTGGAGGTGCCGTTCGAGTGCGCCGTCGTCAAGGGCCGCTCGAATTACCTCTGCCGCCAGCGGGCTCGCGAGGTCATGGGCGGCGACGACCAGCTCGAGCTGGACGACGACGTCGGCGACTTGGGCCGCGAGATCGCCCGGCTCATCGAGTGGGGCCGCACCTCGCCGACCGGCGACCGGGCCGACCTCGACTTCGAGCCCCGGCCGCGCGCGTGGTCGAGCGTCAGCGTGAGCGCCATGGACTGCCCGGGCGCCTCGCGCTGCCCGTCGGGCGAGGACTGCTTCGCCGAACAGGCGCGGCAGCGGGCCGAGGCGGCCGACGTGGTGGTCGTCAACACCCACCTGTACGGCGCCCACCTGGCGAGCGGCGGCCACGTGCTGCCCGACCACGACGTGGTGGTGTTCGACGAGGCGCACGAGCTGGAGGACATTGCCGCTGCCAGCCTGGGGCTGGAGCTGGGGGCCGGGCGCTTCCGGGCGCTCGTGCGCAACGCCCGCGCCGTGGTCGACAAGGCCGACGTGGCGGCGTTGGACGAGCTCGACGGCGCCGGGCTGCGCTTGGAGAACGCGCTGGCGTCGTGGCGAGGCAAGCGCTTGCCGGCAGGGCTGGGGGACGAGGTGGGCGATGTGGTGCGGCTGGCCGTCGAGCGGGCGGCGAAGGCCGTGGCGGCTATCCGCAAGGGCGACGCCGACGATCCCAAGCGGGCGCGCGCCCTGCAGGCCGCGGGGCATCTGGCGGGTGACCTCGCCTTCGCCGTCGAGGACCGCGAGGGCTACGTGAGCTGGGTGGAGGGGCCGCCGCACGCGCCCGTGCTGCGCATCGCCCCTGTCGACGTGGGCGAGCTGCTGGCCGAGAAGGTGTGGGGCGAGGTGACGGCGGTGCTGACGAGTGCGACCATCCCGCCTGCACTCGGCACGCGGCTCGGCCTGCCGCCCGACCACGGGCAGCTCGATGTGGGCAGCCCGTTCCCCTACGAGGAGCACGCGCTGCTGTACTGCGCCGCCCACCTCCCCGACCCTCGCTCGCCGCAGTACGAGGCGGCGCTGCACGAGGAGATGGAGGCGCTGGTGCGGCTGGCGGGCGGGCGCACGCTGGCGCTGTTCACCAGTTGGCGGGCCATGCAGGCGGCGGCCGAGGCCTTGCGCGACAAGCTGCCGTGGACGGTGCTCACGCAGTCCGACCTCCCGAAGCCCGCACTGGTGGCCGCGTTCAGCGAGGACGAGCACGCCTGCCTGTTCGCCACCATGGGATTCTGGCAGGGCATCGACGTGCCGGGCGCTGCGCTGTCGCAGGTGATCATCGACCGCATCCCGTTCCCCCGCCCCGACGAGCCGCTGTTGCAGGCGCGACGTGATCGGGCACGAGCCGCAGCGTTCCGCACCGTCGACCTCCCCCGGGCGGCCACGCTCTTGGCACAGGGGGCGGGGCGCTTGATCCGGTCGTCGTCGGACCGTGGAGTGGTCGCCGTGCTCGACCCCCGGTTGGCGAAGGCCAATTACCGCTGGGACTTGGTGCGGGCACTGCCGCCCATGCGACGGACCCGGCACCGGTCCGACGTGGAGGCGTTCCTCGCGGAGGCGCTGGCGGGCCGATGAGCGTCGTGTTCCTGCACGCCCATCCCGACGACGAGGCCATCTTCACGGGCGGGACCATGGTGCGCTTGGCCGAACTCGGTGAGCGCGTGGTGCTCGTGGTGGCGACGGGCGGGGAACTGGGCGGGGCGACGGCCGAGCAGCGCCAGGCGGAGACGTGCCGGGCGGCCGAGGTGCTGGGCGTTGCTCGCGTGGAGTTCCTGCGGTGGCGCGATTCCGGCATGGCGGGCGACCCCGGCAACGAGGCGACCGATGCGTTCTGCCGCGCCCCGGTGGAGGAGGTGGCTTCGATCGTGGGCGACCTGCTCCGGTCGGAGCGTGCGACCGCCTTCGTGACCTACGACGAGTGGGGCATCTACGGCCACCCCGACCACCTGCAGGCCCACCGGGTCGGGGTGCGGGCATGCGAGTTGGCGGGCGTGCCCACGCGCTACGACGCCACCGTCGATCGCGAGTACCTCCACTTCGTGGAGACCCATCTCGTGGTGGAGGCGGGCGGCGGGCGGACGGAGGGACTGGGGTTGGCGGCATCGTCCATCGGCATGCCGACCCTGTTGATCGACCTCACCGTCGACGTGCGGGCCGTGCTCGATCGCAAACGGGCGGCCATGGCGGCGCACGGCAGCCAGATCCCGGAGACGGCCTCGGTTATGCAGTTGCCGGTGCAGGCCTTCGGGGCGGTCTACGGCTACGAGTGGTTCGCCCGCACCGGCCCGCCCGGCCCCCTCGACGTCCTCCCGAGTACATAGCGCGCGGGGTAATTTATCCCTCCACGCGGTTGGTGGTGATCACCTGACCGTCCTCGTCGCGCACGTACTCCTCACCGCTGGGTCACGCGCTGAACGTCGACCGTTCTCGTCCTCGACGGTGAACAGTTCCACCGTGCCCCCTGCCCACGTCCCAACGGTGTAGACCGCACGACCTCGCCCAATCAGGTCGCTGAGAAGCGTTCGAGCGCCACGGTGTCCCGACGAGGCTCACAGCGCGTTGATGCGCTGGACGTCGCGTGACTCGGCAACTTCTCGTCCGCTTGCGTCGAGCGCCACCACCCGCGTCACAGGTGCCTGTGAAATCTCGCCGGCGAAGAACGCCTCGGCGAAGCCGCGGGCGTTGGCTGTAGCAGTTAGGAGCGTCTCCGCCCCTCCTCCTGCGTGCTCCACCCGCACGGAAGTGGCCTTCGGCGTTACGACGCCCCAAATGAAACGGAGCTCTCCCGACCGATTCGAGGAGAAGGCGAGCGGCGGCCGATGTCCGCACACCCCGCCGGCGGAGCGGCCTCGCTCTGTTTTCAGGGAGAAGCCTAGGCACGTCTCGTCCTCGGGCGAGCGCGAGACGTGCAACTGCCACTCGTACCGGTCGGTCGTGGTCGAGAGCACGGGTTCACCCTCAGACATCCCCGGAGGGCCGGGCTGGGCCGACCCGGATCGCGAAGTTCCCGATGAGTCCGGTTTTGCGCCTCCCTCTGCCGGTGGAGCAGCGGCGTTCTCCTCGCGGGGACCGGGCCGACGCAACGCCGAGGTGGGCGGCGACTGTGCGCCGCCCACCTCGTCAGGCCTGTCCGCCGTCTCAGATGCGCCACTGGTGACGCCCTCTCCGGGCGGCGGGGCGACCTGATCTCCGCCGCGCCCAGAGGGCCTGGTGCACGCAGCGTTCGCCGCCATGACCAGGGAAACGAGGACCACGAGTGCTCGCTCTCTCACGGCCCGCTTCGGCGCGGCGGACGCGGTCATCAGCCGGTCTCGTCCGGGAGCTCGCTGTAGCACCGGAGGAAGTTGCTGCCCGACTGGTACGAGTCGTCGTCGATGCCAAAGGCGGCCCCGCCGTGGATGTCAGAGACAGCGCGGGTCTGTCCAGTCGTGCGGAAGTAGCCATTCGTCGGGCATGGGACGATAACGGCGGCAAACCACCAACTGACATTTGTGGCGCTGTCGCTGTGCGAGGCGAACTCGGCCCACTGGCCGGCACTCTGGGACCACTTCTCGAGGTGTGCCCAGACCGCGATCACGGCCACGATTCTGTCACATCGGGCGCCTGCCCATCCCTCGATCAGGTGCAGTTTCTCGTCGTAGATGTACGGGGCTGCGCCAGTCGCACTGCACTGCGCTGGCGCGGCCAAGGCAGGCTGAACCGGGACCGCAAGGCCGAGGACGCTCGCCCAAGCCGCGACGACCAAGACACGATTCACGAAACTCTTCATCTTTAATTCCTCCTGGGGAGCCCGCCGAGGTAGGCGCCCCGCTTTAGGTGTCCCACCAGTGGGTTATCAACGTGGGAGGGCGGTGGCCGTAGTGCGAGCAGCGACACGACGGCTCCCCGAAGGACAGACAGGGAGCGTCGCCTGCTTCGGGCTGGCGAGTGAAAGCCTGCGTCCCCCCTCGCCTGACGGTACGGGGATACGCTGCACTCGACAAGTAGCAGCAGAAGCGGGAGTATCGCCCCAAAACCCTCACCCCGTGCTGGTTAGAAGGGCACCTATCGTCCTCGCGCTGGCAAACTGAGCGGCGTCCAATAGCGGCGGACTTGATTGCACTCAAATGCTGGCGGCAATGGTCGACAACCCTTAGGATAAGTCTCCGACGACACCCGCCGATCGCGGAGGTACGGAGCGAAGGTGTCCGAATTGGCGGGAACGCAAATCGACGTTGCTGCCGTACAACGCGAGCTCGCCACGCGCCTCGTCGCGGATATGGATGCGTTTCGCGAAACCATCGCCCCTGAGCTTCTGAAGCGGCCTACGTACGCATCACTGACCACGCGCGATGTACGGGATGTCGTGACAGCCACAGGTTTTATCGCTCAAACGCTAACGGCCTGCATGGCCGAGGATCGCACCTTGTGCGAGACCGAGGGGCGACGTCTGGAGGTCATAGGTCGACAACGTGCGTGTCTCGGCATCCCCCTTGAGGATGTCGTGCAGGCGATCGAGGACGGGGCAGCCGCAGGCCACGAACTCCTGGAGCGACATGCCTCCGGGTGGCCCGACCCGCTCGTGGCCCTTCAAGCGTCGTCGCGGATGTCGCGCGCTCTGCTACGAGGACTTCAGCAGGTGACCGCACACGTTTCGCGAGGCTACCAACACGAGGAGCAGCAGCGGACTCGGGACATCGTACGGGACCAGATTTCCTACGTTCAGGAAGCCCTCGAAGGAGCTTGGACGACGAGCGCCGCCGTCTTGGAAAACGGGCACGCGCTCGGCTACGAGATGACCCCCTCGTGCATGCTTGTCGTGGTTCTTCCGGGGGCGATTCACCAAGCAAACACGCTTCGGAAAACGGCTTCCGCCTTCTCGTTGCGCCTCCCACGCTGCATCGTTGGTCCGCTCCATCGGGGAGTGAGTAGCCACGTTCCGATCGTGCTGCCGGTGGACGATCTGCAAGCCGAGTACGACTCCACCCTTCGAAAGATCGAGAGGGCGGCGACACAGGCCAACGTCGTTGCGCTCGTGGAACCTGTTTATGAGCTTGCGGACCTGCCTCGCGCCTACCAAGCGCTCCAGCAGCACCT
>JAHWLA010000129.1 GCA_019347595.1 Actinomycetota bacterium | reverse complement strand
CTCGTACGTCTCGTTCACGGCGGTGACGTGCACCGCCCGCATGACCCCCTGGGCGGCCCGGTAGTCGGCCGACCCGTAGCGCTGCCGCATGGCCTCCATGCGGGCGTCGCTCACCAGGCCCCGGCGATGCAGGGCCCGAGCCACCCGGAACGCCGGGTTGGGCTTGCGCCGGACGGCGCCGGGCGGGCGCAACAGCGGCACGCCGGTCAGCACCAGCGCCCGCACCAGGTCCGGGCGGGCCACGGCCAGGTGCACGGCGACGCGCCCGCCGAACGAGTGCCCCACGATCACCGCGGGCGCCTCGACGGCCTCGGCCACGGCGGCGGCGTAGGCGGCCGCGCCCCACGGCTCGGGCGGCGGCGGGGTGGCGCCGAAGCCGGGGAGGTCGAGGGCGAGGGCGTCGAGGCCGGCCAGGGTGGCGTCGAAGTCGCGGTGGGTGCGTGCCCAGCCGTGGAGGGCGACGACCCGGGGCGGCGGGGTGCCGTGGAGGGAGCCGAAGAGACGGCCGCCGGCGAAGGCCTTGAGCATCGTCGAGCGACGGTAATCGACGGACAACCTGTGGAGGACCACGGGCGGAACGGGGGATTTCGCGAAATGTCGGGGGATCAGTTGTGGATTTGCGAAAGACCCCTTGACGACCCAATACGGCCAGGCGCACACTGCGATCACTCCGGTAGGAACGCAGCGCACCGACCGAGTGGGATGGAGGCCCCAGGCCTCCGCCCGCATCGGAAGGAGCGAAGCGGGAGACCCGGGGGAGGGCCAAAGCCGAGGGTTGCGCACCTTCTTCGGAAGGGGCAAGACCAGGTCCGCTCCGAGCCGCAAGGCAGAGGGCGTACGGAGGCAGAGGACCGAAGACAGGGCCCCAAGGAGCCCGGGCGGCGTTCGCGCAGTTCGGCTACTTGGGGCTCCGTCGCGTCGGCGCCCGGCGCTGCGCGCGGAACGATGCCGCGGGTCCCCCCCGACCGGAGGCATCCGACCCCGGCGCCGGGCGCCGCTTCGCGCCCCACACCGTCGTTCTGGCACCACAACCGGAGGGCGGCGGCATCCACCGCGGCGGGGGGTGGCGTTCGTAGCCTCGGGCCATGGTGCTGCTCGACGACCTCGACCCCGCCCAGCGGGTCGCCGTCGAATCGCCCGCGGCGCCGCTGTGCATCGTGGCGGGCGCGGGCTCGGGCAAGACCCGGGTCCTCACCGGCCGCATCGCCCACCGAGTGATCACCGGCCAGGCCGACGCCGAGCACGTCCTGGCCCTGACCTTCACCCGTAAGGCGGCGGGCGAGTTGCGCGCCCGCCTGGCCCACCTCGGCGTCCGGGGCGGGACCGCGGGGACGTTCCACGCCGTGGCCTGGGCGCAACTCCGGCAACGGGCGCTCGACCAAGGACAGCGCCCGCCGGTCGTCCTGCGCGACAAGGCTCGCCTCCTGGCCCGGCTGCTCGGCGGCGACACCGACCAGGCGGCGGCCGCAGCCGTCGACCTCGAGCGGGCCAAGGTCCGGGGCGCCGTGCCCGCCGACCCGGCCCTGGCGGCCGCCTACGAGCAGGAGAAGCGCCGCCGCGGCGTCGTCGACTTCGACGACCTGCTCGACCACTGCGCGACCGCCATCGAAGGCGACCGCGCCTTCGCCGAGGCCCAGCGGTGGCGCTTCCGCCACCTCTACGTCGACGAGTTCCAGGACGTCAACGCCCTCCAGTTCCGCCTCCTGCGGGCCTGGCTGGGCGACCGCCCCGACCTCACCGTGGTCGGCGACCCCAACCAGGCGGTGTACGGCTGGAACGGCGCCGACGTCGCCTACCTGGAGCGCTTCACCGACCACTTCCCTACCGCCGAGACCGTCCGCCTCGACGCCAACTACCGCTCGTCGGCCGCCATCGTGCGGGTGGCGTCGTCGGTGCTGGGTGGGGCGGCCCTGGCGCGTCCGCCGCGGCACGCGGGCCGCCCCGGCGGGTCGGTTCCCACCGTCCGTCGTTTCGACACCGAGGCCGACGAGGCGCGCGGCATCGCCCGTGGCCTGCGCCTGGCCCACGCCCCCGGCACGCCGTGGTCCGACCTCGCCGTCCTGGCCCGCACGCATGCCCAGCTCCGGGTCGTCGAGAAGGCGCTGCGGGCGGTGGGCATCCCCCACCGCTCGGCAGGCTCCGACTTCCTGTGGGCGCCCGAGGTCCGGTCCGAGGTGCGGCGCATGAAGGAGGCGCCCTCCGCCCTCGCCTTCGACTCGCTGCTGGCCGACCTCGACGAGCTCGCTCACGGCGACGATGTCGACAACCTGGTGGCGCTGGCGGGCCTGGCCCGCGAGTACCGCAGCTTCGACCCGGCGCCGTCGGGGGCGGGGTTCGCGTCGTGGCTGGCCGCCGTGGTCCGCCGCGACGACCCGGGCACGGCAGGCGACGCCGTGGCCGTCACCACGTTCCACGGCGCCAAGGGCCTGGAGTGGCGGACGGTGTTCGTGGCGGGGCTGGAGGACGGGCTGGTGCCGGTGGCCGACGGCGACGAGGCCGAGGAACGCCGCCTGCTCTACGTGGCCCTGTCGCGCGCCGAGCAGGAGCTGCACTGCTCGTGGGCCGAGCACCGCCGCGCCCGCCGCTCGCCCTCGCCTTGGCTCGCCTCGGTGGAGGCCGCGGTGGCCGAGCTCCGAGCCGAGGCCGAGGCTCCCGCCGCCCCGCCTGCCGGGTGGCGCCGCCGCCTGGCGTGCGGTGCGGAGCGCCGGCCGGTCGCCGGCGACGGCGCCCTCGACGCCCTCCGCCGCTGGCGGGCCAACCAGGCCCGAGCCGCTCGCGTCCCGGCCGCGGTCATCGTCCCCGACGACGTGCTGGCCGCGGTGGCCGCCGCCCGCCCGGCCACGCCCGACGAGCTGTCCGCAATCCCCGGCCTGAGCCGGGTGCGGGCCAACGCCATCGGCGAGTCCCTGCTCGCCGTCGTCACACAAGCCGAGTCGTAGCGAGGCCGCCGGTGCGCTTCGGTCTGGAACAACGCTTCGCCGCCCCGCCCGCGGCCGTGGACGAGACCCTCACCGACCCCGGTTTCCTGGCCCGGCTGGCGTCCCTCCCCAACCTGGGGGGCGCCGAGCTGCTGCGGCGGGAGGTCGACGGCGACCTCGTGCACCTCGACGTCCGCTACGCCTTCGCGGGCACGCTGTCGTCAGCCGTCACCGCCGTGGTCGACCCCGACAAGCTCACGTGGGTCGACGCCGCCATCTTCGACCGGGCGACGCACCGCAGCGAGCATCGCATCGTCCCCGACCACTACGGCGGCCGCCTCACCTGCTCGTACACCGGTTCCATCGCCGCCGCGGGCGACGGGGCGGTGCGAGTGGTCGAAGGGGACCTCAAGGTGCACTTCCCCCTGGTGGGCGGCCGAGTGGAGCGCGCCATCGTGTCCGGGATGGAGGAGCACGCCCGCCTGGAAGCCACAGCAGTCGACGACTGGATCGTGGAACAGGGTTGACGCCGGGGCCGGTCGGCGCGAGAACGAAGTATGCCCCCCACGTTCATCTGGCCTGCGGATGACGGCTGGCCCTATCCGGACACGGGGGCGGAGCTCATCGACCTCGACGCCGACTACGACGACGACCTGCTCACCCTGCGCATCCCGTCGTCCCACCTCTTCGATCATCTGGAGCCGCTCGAGCGGCAGGTGATCACCCTGCTCTACGGGCTCGACGGCCAGCCCGCGGTGTCACTGCTCGAGCTGCACGACCAGCTCGGCCTGTCCGACGCCGACCTGCGCAGCGCGCTCGGCTCGGGGCTCGGAAAGCTGCGCACGCAGCTCGCCTGACCGGCGTTCGCCGCCCGCCCGCCGCGGGCATGGACAGGACATGGACGCGGCGGCCGGGAATCCCTCCCCCATGCACATCTCCCGCCGACGGTTCCTCCGCGGCGCGGGCGCGGCCGCGGGGGCAGGCTGGCTCGCACCCCACCTGTTGCTCTCCGACCGAGCGCTCGCTCGGGCGCTGGCCGCGGTCGCCGACCCGCGGGGGACCACGCTCGAAGCCACCCTCGTCCCCGTCGGCGCAGGCCCGTATCGGCGGCTGGCCGAGGGGCCGGGCCTCCCGACAACGGTGCGCACGCTCGGCGCCGACCCCAGGCCGGGCCGGGAAGGCCGACGGGTGGCGCGGGCGTCGATCGTCCACCTCACGGACGTCCACGTCATCGACACCCAGAGCCCGGCGCGGGTGGAGTTCCTCGACCGGTACGCCGACCCGCCGTCGCAGTCGATCCCGTTCTCGTCGGCGCAGCGTCCCCAGGAGACCCTGACCACCCAGGTGGCCGAGTCGATGGTGCGCCGCATCAACGACCTCCGACGAGGCCCGGTTACCGGCCGTGCGTTCGACTGCGCGGTCTCCACCGGCGACAACATCGACAACCAGCAGTTCAACGAGCTGGAGTGGTTCGTGACACTGCTCGACGGTGGAAGCGTCACGCCGAACAGCGGCGCACCCAAGCGCTACGAGGGCGTGCAGGACCTCGAAGCGACCAGCTACGACCAGCACTACTGGCACCCCGACAACGAGGACCCGAACAGCGACTTCTACAAGCGCTACTACGGCTTCCCCGCCTACCCCGGGCTGCTCGCGGCGGCCGTCGCCCCGTTCATTGCGAGCGGCCTCGACGTCCCCTGGTACACGGTCAACGGCAACCACGACGGGCTGGCCCAGGGCAACGCCCCCGGCAACGCCGCGTTCGAGGCCATCGCCACCGGCTCGGTCAAGGTCGTGAACCTGCCCGCGGGCATGTCGCCCGGCGACTTCCAACACGGCCTCATCCGGCAGGACCCGGCCGTGCTGGCGGCACTGGCCACCGCCCCGGCGCGCCTCGTCACCGCCGACGCCGGTCGCCGCTACATCAGCCCCGCCGACTACGCCGCCGCCCATTTCGGCGTGGAGCCGTCGTCGCCCGGTCCCGACGGGCACGGCCTGACGGAGGACAACCTCGACCGGGGCACGCTGTACTACGCGTTCGAGGCCGCGCCCGGCGTGGCGGGGATCGTGCTCGACACCGTCAACCGGGCGGGCTACGCCGCGGGCTCCATCGACCCCGCCCAGTTCGCCTGGCTGCGCGCCGAGCTCGACGAGGCCAAGGCGGCAGAGCGGCTGGTGGTGGTGTTCAGCCACCACAACCTCCGCAGCATGAACAACGTCTTCCCCGACCCCTCCACCGGCGGGGCGCGCATCACCGGCGCGCAGATCGAGGCGCTGCTGCACGAGTACCCCAACGTCGTGCTGTGGGTGAACGGCCACAGCCACGAGAACCGGGTCGTCCCGCATCCCCGGCCCGGCGGTGGCGGCGGCGGCTTCTGGGAGATGCTCACCGCCGCCCACGTCGACTACCCGCAACAGGCCCGGCTGGTCGAGCTGGCCGACAACCGCGACGGCACGCTGTCGATCTTCGGCACCATCATCGAGCACGCGGCGCCGCCGTCTGCCGCGCCCGGTGCCACCGACGTCCTCAGCCTGGCCGCCATCAGCCGCGAGCTGTCGCTGAACGACTTCCAGGTCGACGGCGCGGGCGCCCTCGGCCGCCCGGAGGACCGCAACGTCGAGCTCCTGCTCCCCCACCCGTACGGCTCGACGCCGTCCGGCAGCAGGGACAACGAGCGTGGTGACGTCGCGCGCGCCGGAGCCGGGGAGTTGCCGGCGACGGGCACGTCACTCGACGGGCGACTCGCCGTGGGCGCCGCCGCCTTGGGCGCCGCCATGGTTCTCCGTCGCCGAGGCGAGGTCGACGGCAACCCCGTATCCTGAGGGCTCGTGGCCTTCTGGATGTCGCTCGAAGTCCTCGACGGCTCGTTTGCCGCCTCGTTGTGGGCGCACGCGTGGGGCGACAGCCTGGTGGAGACGGCGGTCGTGCATGGGGCGCTCGACTGGGGGTGGCGGCGCCAGGGCGTCGGCGTCGTCTTCGAGCTCGAGCTGGCCACCGCTGCCGCGTGGGACCGGTTCCGCACCTCCGACACCGTGCGCGCCGCGCTGGAATCGGCGCCCGACCCCACCGCCGTGATCGTCTACCGCGGGCGGGCGGGCAGCACCGGCACTGCCCAGCCACGCCGACCTCGTCCGTGGCGCGACAGCGGGGCGGCCGCACTGGCGATGCCGCTCGGCGAGCTCGTGGTCGAAGAGGACTTCCGTGTGTTCTCCGGCGACGTCGAAGGCCGCCGCGCCCAGCTTCCCCGCTGATCCTCTCGCCGTCCGGCGGTCAGCCCCGGCGGCGTTTGTCGTAGAGGTCGGCGATGCGCTCGAAGTTGATGCGGACGAACACGGCGTCGGCTTCGGCCGTGAGCTCGTCGCCGTGGAACGAGCGCCCCACCGTGAAGATCTTGCGGCCCTCGATGCGCTCGACGCGGGCCTCGTAGCGCAAGTCGGTGAACAGCGGCGTCGGGCGGCGGTAGCGGACCGTCAGCGTGCCGGTCATGCCCGGTTGGCCGGTCAGGCTCTGCGCCATGCCGAGCACCTCGTCGAAGGCGGCGGCGACGTGGCCGCCGTGCACGCAGCCCGGGGGCCCCTCGTACGCGGAGCCGAAGCGCACCCGCCCGACCACGAGGTCGTCCTCGACGTGCACGACGATCGGTGGCGCCAGCGGGTTGGCGCGCCCGATCTGCGGGCTGTTGTCGAAGAAGGCGTGGGGGTCGCCGGAGTTGGCGGCTTCGGCGAAGCCTTCGGGCACCCGGCCACCGGGGTAGGCCTCCAGTCGGCGGCACACGTCGTCGACGACCTCGGCTGCCTCCTCCAACGCCTCCCTGGGCGCCGTGGTCGCCATCAGTCGCTCGACGAGGTGCCGCACGCTGTCGCCCATGCGCCGCATCGACTGGCGGTGTGGCGTGACCTCGGCGTCGAGCGCTCGCCGGAGCTGTTCGGCCCAACCGGGTGTTCCGACCGTCATTGCACGTCCACGAACAGCGGGGCGTGGTCGGACGGCTGCTTGCCCTTGCGGGCGAAGCGGTCGACAAGGGCGTAGGTGACCCGCTCCACGAGCGGCTTGGTGGCCAGGATCAGGTCGATGCGCATGCCGCGGTGCATGTGGAAGTCGCCCGCCCGGTAGTCCCAGTAGGTGTAGAGCCGGTCCTCCTGATGGATGGCCCGGAAGGCGTCCTGGAGGCCCCAGTCCTCCAGCCGCTGTAGGGCGTCGCGCTCGGCTTGGCTGGTGTGGGTGGTGTTGCGGAACCGCTTGGGGTCCCACACGTCGCGGTCCTCGGGGGCGACATTGAAGTCGCCGCAGACCGCCACGGGTGTGTCGGGATCGCACGTGGTGTCGAGGTGCGAGCGCAGGCGGTCGAACCAGCTCAGCTTGTACTGGTAGTGCGGGTCGTCCAGCGAGCGCCCGTTGGGGACGTAGACGCTGGAGATGCGGACGCCGCCGCAGGTGGCGGAGATGAGGCGCGTGTCCTGGTCGGCCTCGATCCCCTCGCAGAACCCGTCGACGACGTCGTCGATGCCGACCTTGCTGAGGATGGCCACGCCGTTCCACTGGCCGCTGCCGTGGTGGGCGGACTCGTAGCCCAGCGCGCTGAACGCCATGGTGGGGAAGGTGGCGTCGGAGAGCTTGGTCTCCTGCATGCACAGGACGTCGGGCTTGGCGTAGTCGAGCCACTCCTCCACCCGGGGCAGTCGGGCCTTGAGGGAGTTGACGTTCCAGGTGGCGATCCGCATAGCGCCCTTCACCCTACGCGCCCCCCGCGTGGGCCGTTCTGGTCCGTAGATCCGGCGCTGGAGCGCCGGATCTACGGACCAGAACGAGGGGTCAGGCCTTCTTCTTGGCGGTCTTCTTGGCGGGCGCGGCTGCCTTCTTGGTCGCGGCCTTCTTCGCCGGCTCCTTCTTCGCCACAGCTTTCTTGGCCGGGGCCGCCTTCTTCGCCGCGGCCTTCTTGGCCGGGGCCGCCTTCT
>JAHWLA010000128.1 GCA_019347595.1 Actinomycetota bacterium | reverse complement strand
TACTCGGGACGGAGCGACAGCGGCGGCCGCGGCGCATGACGTCGGTCCGCTTCACGAACACGGCCGACGTCACCCCGGCCGTACCGCGCCACGGCGACATCGTGAGCAGGTCGCTGACATCGCTAATGACGAGGACGGCGCCGGCCGCTGCCGCGCATTCGAGGATCCGGTTGTCCTCGTGATCCGGACAGTCGGTGATCGTCTCCACCGGGACAAGCACGCCGCCGCCGGACGCCTCGGCGATCTCGACGAGCAGGGTGACGTACTCCTCGGCGTGGGCGGCGTCCCATCCGTACCCGTCCGGCGGCGTGCCGCCCAGCACTCGGACGACGTTCACCAGGATGTGCTCGCTCACGAAGAGGCTGAACTCGCGCCCGTCGTTGAGAATGCCGACCACGTTCGCCGCCAGGTTCCCTCGGATGGGCGGCGGGGACGGCCACGAGTGGAAGTCGTCGCGGCCGCCGGTCACCGCCGCGACGAACACGTTGACGTCGACGACGACGGGGAGCCGCGTCGTCACCGACGCTTAAGAACCCGTCGCACCACCGTGGCCGCGTCGTCGGCAGTGAGCCCGGCAGCCTCCGCCCTGTCGGCGCCGTAGGCCTGGAGGGCGGCGAGCCGCCCCGCTCGGTCGACGACCTCCATCTGGCGCATGGCCTCCCGCAGGAACGCCGACCGGTTGCCCGCGCCGAACTTGCGGGTGAGGCGGTCGAGCCGTGCTTGGTCCTCCTCGGCCACTGCGAATCCGATGGTCTTCGTTGCCATGCATGCGATTGTAGGCGCGTTGCATGTCAGATGCAGTCTCACGGCCCCCCGTAACTGGCTGGGGTTCGCCGCGGGGTCGTAGTCTCACCCACCGATGTCCCGCCTCGGGGCGTACGTCGCCCTCACCAAGCCACGCATCATCGAGCTGCTGCTCGTCACCACGGTCCCCACCATGGTGGTCGCCGAGCGTGGGCTGCCCTCGGGGTGGCTGGTCCTGGCCACCCTGGTCGGCGGGGCGCTGGCCGCGGGCGGCGCCAACGCCATCAACATGTATGTCGACCGCGACATCGACAGCGTCATGGACCGGACGAAGAACCGGCCGCTCGTCACCGGCGCCGTGACGCCTCGGGCTGCGCTGACCTTCGCCGTGTCCCTCGAAGTGCTGGCCTTCGTCGAGCTGTGGGCGCTGGTGAACCTGCTCAGCGCCGTGCTCGCCGTGAGCGCCACGTTGTTCTACGTCTTCGTCTACACGCTCTGGCTCAAGCGCACGTCGCGCAACAACATCGTCATCGGCGGGGCGGCGGGCGCCGTGCCCGTGCTGGTGGGCTGGGCCGCCGTGCAGAACTCGCTGGGATGGGCACCCGTCGTCCTGTTCGGGATCATCTTCGTGTGGACGCCGCCCCACTTCTGGGCCCTCGCCATCCGCTACAAGGACGACTACGCGGCGGCCGACGTGCCCATGCTCCCCGCCGTCGCCTCCTTCGCGGCCACCGCCCGCCAGATCGTCCTCTACACCGTCGCCCTGTGGGCCTGCTCGCTCCTCTTCGCCGAGGTGGGCGGCATGGGCGCCATCTACGTGGTGACCGCGGTCGTGACCGGCGGCGTGTTCCTCCTCTACGCCCTCCAGCTCCAGCGCGACGCCACCCCGGCGCGGGCCATGAAGCTGTTCCACTACTCGATCTCGTACGTGACCGTGCTCTTCGGCTCCATGGCGCTCGACCAAATCGTCCGAGGCGCATGAGGCTGTCTAGAGTTCGCACGCCCAACCGGCCGATCGCTCCCCAGGAAGGCGCATGACGCTCACCGAGACCCGCCCCGAAGAGGCCCCGGCAGCCGCGGCCGCGGCGCCCGCCGCCCCGACGGGGTGGCTGTCCACCGCCGATCACAAGCGCCTCGGGTTGCTCTACATCGGGTTCGCCTTCCTCTTTCTCGTGGTGGGCGGTATCGCCGGCGTTGCCCTCCAGGGCGACATGGCGACCGACAGCGACCTCCTCGGCGGCGAGTTCTCCCGAGCGTTCGGCCTCCACTCGACGGTGACGCCGCTGCTCTTCCTCGGCCCCCTGTGGATCGGCCTGGCGACGTACCTGGTGCCGCTCCAGATCGGTGCCGCCCGCCTGGCCCTGCCCCGCCTGCACGCCTTCGCACTCTGGCTCTACGCCACCGGCGGCGGCCTCGTCATCGCCGCCTACATCGCCGGTCCGCAGGGCTCCGTGGCCCGCTTCCCTGCGGCCCCCCTGGCCCCGGTCGAGGGCGGCGCCGATGCCGAAGTCGGTCTGTGGGTCACCGGCCTGCTCACCCTCGCCGTCGCCACCTTCCTCGCCGCCTTGAGCCTGGCAGTGACGACGGGGACCATGCGCACCCGGGGCATGACGTTCGCCCGCACGCCGTTGTTCTCGACGGCCACACTGCTCAACAGCCTGGTCACCATCATCGCCACCCCGGTGTTCGCGGCGGGCCTGCTGTTCCTCTACGCCGACCAGCACTTCGGCTCGTCGTTCTTCGGGGCCGACAACCCGGCCGGCCAAGTGGTGTGGCAGCACACCGTGTGGCTGTTCGGCCGCCCCGAGATCTACCTTTTCCTCCTCCCCGGCCTCGGTGCCGCGTGCGACATCGTCGCCACCCACGCCCACAAGCCGCTGCTCAGCGCGGCCGCCGCCCGCACGTACCTCGCCCTGTTCGCCGGGCTCAGCCTCACGGCGTGGGCCGCGGGCTCGGAGGTGGCCGACGCCGTGGTGCTGCCCACCTACACGCCGCTCACCGCCCTCGTCGCCGTGCCCGTCGGGCTGCTCGCCCTCCTGTGGCTCGCTTCGCTGGCCAAGGGCTCGCCCCGGTTCCACGTGAGCCTCGCCTTCGTGGCCGGCTTCTTGGGCTTGGCCGCCTTCGGCGCCGTGAACGCCGTCGTCGCCGCCTTCGCCGAGGTCGCGGGAGGAACGGCGTGGACGACGGCCCAGGTCCATGTGGTCGCCTTCGGCGCGCCCACTCTCCTCGCCGTCGCCGCCCTCTACCACTGGGCCCCCAAGCTGTGGGGCCGGGAGCTGTCGGCGGCCCTGGGCGGCATCGTCTTCTTGCTCCTGTTCGGCGGCTTCTTCCTCAACGGCCTCGGCAGCTACCTGCTCGGCTACGACGGCGGCCCGGCAGGCGTGAGCGACTACGCCGACACCACGCAGCTCAACTACAGCCGCCTGGCTGCGGCGGGCGGCGTGCTCGTCGTCCTCGGCGTGCTCGCCCTGCTGGCCGACGTGCTCAAGGCGTGGGCCGGCCGTGCGACGGCCGCCGGCGAGGCCGATCCCTACGAGGGGTTGACGCTGGAGTGGGCCGCCGACTCGCCGCCCGCCGCCGGCAACTTCGACAGCGTCCCCGAGGTCCGCTCGCCCTATCCGCTCTACGACCTGCGTACCGGAGGCTCGCTCTGATGGCCGCCACCACGACCACCGGCGCCACCCGGGCCCTGCCGTCGGCGGGCGGGGAGCGCCCTCGCAACGTCCTCACCCTGACCGCCCTACTGGCCGGGGCGGGTGGCCTCATGCTCTTCGGCGCCCTGCTCGGCGTCTACCTCATGCTGCGCTCGCGCGTGGAGCCGTTCATCCCCGAGGACGCGCTGCTCGACAACTACCTCGGCAACATGATGATGATCACCATCGGCATGAGCGCCCTTACCGTCGAGTGGGGTTACTCCGCCGTGCGACGGGCCGTGACCGCCCAGGCCAAGACGGCCTACGTCATGACGATCGGGTTCGCCCTCGCCTTCCTCAACCTGCTCTGGTACAGCGCCACCCAGACCGACTACGGCGTGGCGTCCCACCCCTACGGCACAGTGATCACGATCATGGCCGTGGCCCTGGGGGTCCTCCTCGCCGTCGGCATCGGCTTCGCCCTCCTCACCCTGTTCCGGGTCATGGGCGCCCAGGTCTCCGCCGCCGACCCCGAGCAGGCTCGCGCCCTCGGGTGGTACTGGCAGTTCACCGTCGTCGCCTCCGCGATCGTGTGGTACACGGTCGTCGTCCTCAAGTAGGAGCCGAGTTGCTCAGCCTGCCCTCGAAGCTGCTGTTCGCACTCGCCGGCCTGGCGCTGGCGCTGGCCGCCGGGTACGGCATCGCCGTCACCGAACGGGCCGGCATCGCCCTGCTGGTCAGTGCCGCCGTGGCCGCCGCCGTCCTCGGCCTGGCTTTCCTCGCCACACCGGACACGGCGCCGTTCGTGGCCGCCGACGCCCCTGCACCCGAGCGTCGGGCCACCACGCCGGGCGCCCCGGCGCGCGGCTCGATCTTCCCGCTGCTGGCCGCAGTCTCCGTGGGCGTGCTCGCCGTCGGGCTGGCCGTCGGCGCGTCCATCGGCTTCATCGGCATCGGGCTGGTCGCGGTCACCGGGCTCGGCTGGTTCAGCCGCTCGTGGGCCGACCACCCGTCGTGGACGCCCCGGGTGCGCGAGCGGGTCGACTACCGGTTCCTGGTCCCGGTGGGCCTGCCGCTGCTCACGCTGCTGCTTGTCCTCGTCGTCGCCTTCAGCATGTCCCGCGTCCTGCTGGCCGTCGACAAGAACATCGCGTCGGTGATCGCCATCGTCGTCGCCATCGCGCTCCTGGCGGGCTTCGCCGCCATCGCCGCCAAGCCGTCGCTGCGGTCGAGCGCCATGACCACCCTTGCCGTCGTCTCCGGGCTCGCCGTCATCGGCGCGGGCGTGGCGGGCGCCGTGCAGGGCGAGCGCCACTTCGAGGTGCATCACCCGGACCACACCACCGAGGTCCACGTCAGGGCCGAGGAGATCGCCTTCGTCGAAGACGAGCTCGTCGTCCCGGCCGAGGAGACGGTGCGCATCCACTTCGTCAACAGCGACGCGGGCATCTACCACAACGTCGCCGTGTACGAGAGCAGCGAACCGGACGCCGCGCCGATCTTCAACGGCGTCGGCTTCACCGGCATCGACGAGCGCACCTACGAGATGACGACGCCTCAGCCGGGGACGTACATCTTCGTGTGCGACTTCCACATCAACATGAAGGGCCAGTTCGTCGTCGAGTGATGGCCCCGTGACCGAGCTCCGACGCCGTTCTGGTCCGCAGATCCCGGACCAAAGCCCCGGATCTGCGGACCAGAACGGCGGGGGCCGTCGGCTCTGGGTGCTGGCGTCCGTCGCCGTAGCGGCGCTCCTCGCCTTCGTCGCCTTCGGTGGCCGTGACGGCGGAGCCGACCCCACACCCCGCGTGGCACCTGCCTTCACCGTCGAGGACGTACGCGACAGCGCCCGCACGGTCTCGTTCGCCGCGGGCCGTCCCACCGTCGTGAACTTCTTCGCCGCCTGGTGCGAGCCGTGCCGCCGCGAGCTCCCCGCCTTGGAGGCGGCGTGGCGCGAGTACGGCGACACCGTCGACTTCGTCGGCGTCGACGTGGCCGACTCCCGCACCAAGGCCGTCGACCTGCTCGGCGCCACCGGGGTGACGTTCCCGACGGGCTACGACCCCCACCGTCGCGTGGCCGAGAGCTACCGCCTGGCGGGCATGCCGACGACCGTGTTCGTTGGCGCCGACGGCCGCGTGGTGGGCACCGTGCAGGGCCCGTTGGACGCCGACGACCTCGACCGCTGGGTCGACCGCCTGCGAGAAGGGGCCTGAGTTGGCACTGCTACGGCGCATGCGAAATGCTGACGCCCTACTTGGCGCACCAGACCATCCCGAGGAAGCCACGTTGATCTCCCGGAAGACCCGCCTCGCCGCGCTTGCCGGCGCCATAACGCTGCTGGCTGCCGCCTGTGGGGGCACAGACCAACCGCAGAACACATTCGACCCACAGGGAGTCGAAGCGCGCGAGCTCGACAACCTGATCACACCGGTGTTCGTCGTGGCCGGGTTCGTGTTCCTGCTCGTCAACCTGCTCATCGTCTACGTGGTGATGAAGTACCGCCGCCGCTCCGACGACGAGATCCCCAAGCAGGTGCACGGCAACGCCAAGCTGGAGCTGGGCTGGACCATCGCCCCGGCGGCCATCCTGGCCGTCATCGGGGTGTTCACCCTGGGGACCCTCGCCGAGATCCACGCCGACCCCGGTCCCGAGGCGCTCGAGGTCGAGGTCATCGGGCACCAGTGGTGGTGGGAGTACCGCTATCCCGACCAGGGCATCGTCACCGCCAACGAGTTGCACATCCCGGTGGGCCGCACGGTGTCGATCGACCTCAAGGCGGCCGACGTGGTGCACAGCTTCTGGCCGCCGAAGCTGTCGGGCAAGGTCGACGCCATCCCCGGCCGCACCAACTTCATGACAGTGGAGGCGACAGAGCCGGGCATCTACTACGGCCAGTGCGCCGAGTTCTGCGGGTTCTCCCACGCCAACATGCTGCTGCGGGTGGTCGCCCACGAGCCCGCCGACTTCGACGCGTGGGTGCGGGCCAACACCACGCCCCCCGTCGACACAACCACGCTCACCGGTGACGCCGCCGACGGTGCATCGCTTTTCCGCACCAAGGGCTGCGCGAGCTGCCACGTCGTCGAGGGCTACGCGGCGGGGGAGTTCGGCCCCAATCTCACGCACCTCCAACAGCGCGAAACCTTCGCGGGCGCCATGTTCGAACTGAACGAGCGCAACCTGCGCCGGTGGCTGCGCGACCCGCCCGGCGAGAAGCCGGGGTCGCTGATGCCCGACCTCGAGCTCACCGAAGATGAGATCACCAGCCTCATCGCCTACCTGAACACGCTGCAGTGACCGCCACCCCCGTCTGGAGCTGACCCGAATGGCTACCGTTCTCGAGCCGTCTCTGGCCCCGCCGCCTCCCTCGGAGGAGCCGGCGCTGCTGAAGCGTCCCACCGAGACGCGTGGTGCATGGGGGTGGATCACCACCATCGACCACAAGCGCATCGGCATTCTCTACGGCGTCACCGCCTTCGTGTTCTTCCTGCTCGGTGGCATCGAAGCGCTGCTCATCCGCGTGCAGTTGGCCCAGCCGGACGGGACCATCCTGTCGGCCGACGCGTACAACCAGGTCTTCACCATGCACGGCACGACGATGATCTTCCTTGTCGTCATGCCGCTGTCGACGGCGTTCTTCAACTTCTTGATGCCGATCCAGATCGGCGCCCGTGACGTTGCCTTCCCGCGCCTCAACGCCTTCAGCTACTGGACGTTCCTCTTCGGCGGGCTGTTCCTGTACTCCAGCTTCCTCCTGGGCGGGGCGCCCAACGGCGGCTGGTTCGGCTACGTGCCCAACACCTCGGTGACGTTCAGCCCCGGCCACAACATCGACTTCTGGGTGCTCGGGCTGCAGCTCCTCGGCATCGCCTCCACCGTGGGCGCGGTCAACTTCATCACCACCATCCTGAACCTGCGGGCGCCGGGCATGACGTTGATGCGGATGCCGATCTTCACGTGGATGACGTTGATCTCGTCGTTCCTGCTGCTGTTCGCCATGCCGATCATCACCATCGCCCTCTTCCTGCTGATGTTCGATCGCAACTTCGGCTCGCAGTTCTTCGACCCCAGTGGCGGCGGCAACCCGCTGCTGTGGCAGCACCTCTTCTGGCTGTTCGGCCATCCCGAGGTCTACATCCTCATCCTCCCGGCCATGGGCATGGTCTCGGAGGTCATCCCCGTCTTCTCCAAGAAGCCGCTGTTCGGCTACCCGGTCATGGTGTTCGCCTCCATCGCCATCGGCTTCATGGGCTGGGGCGTATGGGTGCACCACATGTTCGCCACCGGGCTGGGGCCGGTCGCCATCTCGGCGTTCTCGATATCGACCATGTTCATCGCCGTGCCCACCGGCGTGAAGATCTTCAACTGGATCGGCACCATGTGGGGCGGGTCGTTGCGGTTCACCACCCCCATGCTGTTCGCCATCGGCTTCGTCGGCATGTTCACCATCGGCGGCCTGTCGGGCGTGACCCACGCCGTGTCGCCCCACGACCGCCAGCAGACCGACACCTACTACGTGGTGGCCCACTTCCACTACG
>JAHWLA010000127.1 GCA_019347595.1 Actinomycetota bacterium | reverse complement strand
CTGATCGAGGAGTTCCAGTACCCCAAGTACGGCCCGGGGATGATGTGGGAGCGCTGCCGCGACCTGGTGGAAGCCCAGGGCTCGAAGGTCTACATGGAGACCCGGGTCACGAGCATCCGCCACGAGAACGGCCGGGCCGTCGCCGTCATGGCCGATGCCAACGGCGTCCCCATGGAGCTGGACTGCTCGCACGTCATCTCGTCGATGCCGTTCCCGCACCTCGTCAAGGCCATGGACCCGCCGGTGCCCGCCGAGGTCCAGCAGGCCGCCGACGACCTCGGGTTCCGCGACTTCCTAACCGTGGCGTTGGTCGTGCCGGAGAAGTACTCCTTCCCCGACAACTGGATCTACGTCCACTCCCCCGAGGTCAAGGTGGGCCGCATCCAGAACTTCGGATCGTGGTCGCCCTACCTGGTGAAAGAAGGACGGACGTGCCTCGGGCTCGAGTACTTCGTGTTCGAGGGCGATGGGCTGTGGAGCGACACCGACGAGAACCTCATCGAGCGGGGCAAGCACGAGCTCCAGGCGCTCGGGCTGGTCGACGCCGCCCACGTCGAGGCGGGCTACGTGGTCCGCATGCCGAAGGCGTATCCCGTCTACGACGAGAGCTACAAGGCCAACGTCGACGTGCTCCGTCGCTGGATCGAGGAGAACGCTCCCAACGTGTGGCCGGTCGGCCGCAACGGCATGCACAAGTACAACAACCAGGACCACTCGATGTTCACCGCCATGCTGACGGTCGAGAACATCGTCGCCGACGCCGGCCACGACATCTGGGACGTCAACGTCGAGGAGGAGTACCACGAGGAGAAGGGCGGTTCGGGCGGCACCGGCCGCGACGCTCCCGTGCTGCCTCGCCCCGCCGCCCGCAACTGACCCCTCCGCTTCCCTCCGCCGTTCTCGTTACGGAAATGCGCACCAGGGTGCGCAGTTCCGTAACGAGAACGGCATGGTGCCGGTAGCCTCGCCTCGGTGAGCGGGCCCAGCGACCACCTCAGCATCTTCTTCCCGATGTGGAACGAGGAGGCGATGGCACGCACGACGGTCGACGCGGCCCATGTGGTGTGCCGCCGACTGCTCGACGAACGGGAGCTGCGCGACTACGAGGTCCTGCTCGTCGACGACGGCTCCACCGACCGCACGGCGGCGATCATCGACGAGCTGGCCGCCGCCGACCCGCACGTACGAGTCGTCCACCACGAGCGCAACCGCGGACTGGGCGCCGGGATCAAGACCGGCTTCGCCGAGGCCCGCGGCAACGTCGTCCTCTACACCGATGCCGATTTGCCCGCCGACTTGGCGGAGGTGCGTAAGGCGCTGCGCCTCCTGCGCATCTACGACGCCGACGTCGTCAGCGCCTACCGCCACGACCGCACCGGCGAAGGCACCAAGCGCGCCGTGTACTCCTTCGCCTACAACTGGCTGGTGCGACTGGCGTTCGGGCTTCGGGTCCGCGACGTCAACTTCGCCTTCAAGCTCATCCGGCGCCAAGTGCTCGAGAAGATCAGCCTGCACAGCGAGGGGTCGTTCATCGACGCCGAGCTGCTGATCCGGGCCCAGCAGGCGGGGTTCGAGATCATCCAGTTCGGCGTCGACTACTTCCCGCGGACGAGGGGCGAGTCGACCCTCGCCTCCAACGCCACCATCTTCAAGATGCTCCGCGAGATGCGCGCGCTCTCCTCGGACCTCCGCCGCCCTACGGCGTGAGGAACGTGGTGCCGCCGGTGATCAGCATGAAGATGCCGAGCGTGCCCGCGCACACAGCCAGGGCGCCGTAGTACAACTCGTCGCGCAGTGCCCATGCCGCCCCGATGACCAGGGGAAACGCGGCAAACAGGTGCCGCGGCGTCAGTGCCACCGACGTCGACAGCAGGCCGGGGACCACGCTCGCCACCACGAAAACCCACCACGTGCCGGGCGGTCGGGCCTTGGCGAGCATCCACACGAGAGCCACCAGCGCGAACACGCTGAGAATCGGCACGAGCAGGTTGAGGTCGTCGACGGGGTTCCGGGCGTAGTCGATGATGCGGTTCACCGTGGTCTGGCCGAGGTCCAGGCGCTGGCCCCAGCCGCGCTCCTGCGCCCGCTGCCAGGCGAAGGCGTCGCCGGTGTGGACGTGCAGGTAGACGAGGAAGACCACAAAGCCGCCGGCGGCCACAGCCGGCGTGGGCAGCGGCTTCCAGTCGCGAGTACGCCGCCAGTGCATCACGACTGCGAACGCGCAGCAGAGCGCCAGCACGTAGCCGGTCGGTCGCGCTGCGCTGCCGATGCCGGCAACCAGCGCCGCCCACCACCACCGGCGTCGTTCCAACAACAACAGCGTCCCCGCCGCGCAGGCCAGGAACACGCCCTCGGTGTACGCGAACGTGAAGGCATAGGAGCCGGGGAAGAAGGCGAACAGGAACGCCGCGCGATTGGCGACCTCGTGACCGAAGTACGACTCGGCGAGCCGCCACACCAGGACGACAGCGATGGCGGCGGCGAGCGTGTTCACGAGCACGGCGGCACCCTCGAGCCGCATGCCGGTGATGTGCGACACCCAGCGCGTCAACAGCGGGTACAGCGGGAAGAAGCCGAGGAGCGACTGCCCGGTGGGCGTAGCCTCCGGGTACCCGTATCTCGCGATATCGAGATACCACGGGCCGTCCCACCGCCGACTCATCGTCTCGAGCACCGTCCAGCCCGGCATGAGGAAGCGCACCAGGTAGACCGCCGACATCGTGACCAGGCGAGAGGCCGCGAAGGCGCCCAGCGGGAGGAGCACCCAACGCCACCCGGTGGCCCCGGTGGCGGCAGGACTGTCGGCTTCGTCCGTCATCGGCGGCGACGGTAGTTGCTACTGGAGGCAGAACTGCCCGCTCAGCGGGCAGTTCTGCCTCCGAAACGCTAGGACGTGCGCTTGACCTCGATGCCCTCGACGCCGCCTCGGTAGCCGGGGATGTCAGACACGGAGCCGAAGTACGGCGCGTCGCCGAACGGGTAGACGCGCCCGCTGCCGGTGACGATCAGGTAGCCGCCGTTGGTGGACGTGGCTCGGATGTCGACGGCAGGCCCGGGCGCCCGGATGCCGGGCAGCGAGCCGTGGAACGGCACGTTGAAGGCAAAGATGCCGCCGTCGCCCGCCACCAGCCAGTACCCGTTGCCGTTGCGCTCCGGCGTCATGCCGACCACCGGCGAGTTGAGACGGATGCTGCCCGTCGAGCCGAAGAAACGCGCATCGCCGAAGGCGAAGATGCCGCCGTCGGAGGCCACCATCCAGTAGCCGTTGCCCATCCCGCTCGACGCCATGCCGACCACCGGCTGGTTGAGCCGCGAGCCGCCCATGGAGCCGAAGAAGCGGGCGTCGCCGAAGGCGAAGATGCCGCCGTCGGACGCGACGAGCCAGTACCCGTTGCCCGACGGCGTGGGCGCCATGCCGACGATGGGCTGGTTGAGCCGCTGCCCGCCCATGGAGCCGAAGAACCCGGCGCTGCCGAAGGCGAAGATGCCGCCGTCGCGAGCGACCATCCAGTAGCCGCTGTTGTCCTTCTTCGCCGCCATGCCCACGATGGGCTGGTTGAGCGGGTGCCCGCCCATCGACCCGAAGTAGCCCGCATTGCCGAAGGCGAAGAGCCCGCCGTCGGGGGCCACGACCCAGTACCCGTCGACCCCGCCGCTCTCACCGTTGGTCACGATGAACCAGTCGGACTTCAGCGCAAACCGGCTGCGGAATGTGTCGCCGGTCAGGGTCACCGAGCCGTTGGTTCCGCGCAGGACGAGTTGCTTCACTCGGCCGCCCCAGTCACCGAGGCCGTTGCGCGACGTGATGTCGACGGCGAGCAGCGTCCCGATGGCCGGGTACGCGGTTTCGATGTTCGCAACCGGCACCGAGGCGGTCCACGTGTGGTTCGGGTTCGACGACACCGAGTCACCGAGATCCTGCACGGCGGGGAACTTGTCGCCGGCCGTCCACCCGCCCGTGGACGACGAGAACTCCGTCGACGCGATCGACCCGTTCGAGAACCGGCGGACCTGCCCCGCGGTCGCCTCGACGGCTGTGTTGGTGGTGGCGGCCTCGCCGCTCGCCCCGCCGTAAACCTGGCACCTGATCGTGTCGCACTGCTGGGCGTACGGGGCGTCGCGGTCGAAGGCCCGGGCGTACGACCGAGCGGCGACGGCCTGGGCCTTGAGCGCTTCCATGTGGAACGAGGCCGGGCTCTCCCTCGGCACCACGCCCTTGACGTAGTCCTCGGTGCTCACGAAGTTGATGAGCTTCGAGCCGTCGTGGTCCTTGACCTGGAACGTCCCCTTGTACGACACGACCGCAGCGGGGTCGCACAGGCCGAGCAGGGCGCCCGGCTTGGGCGTGAGGTTGATGGGGCCGGCGCCGGTTGCCACCGTCGTCCACGGGCCGCCGCACCCATCGCCGGTCTGCACGCGGAAGTCGTTGGCGCCGATGCGTGCGATGTACACCGCGGCGGGAGCGCCGAACTCGTTGGCGTTCAAGACGATCACGCCCTGGTTGTCCTTCCGTGTGACCCGCACGGTGAGCGTCTCGTTGCCGACCGACCCCATTGTGGTGTTGCCGTAGTAGTGGTTCAGGATCTGGGTGTACGACCAACCGTGCATGGTGGCGTAGCCCTGCGCCCCGAACTGGCCCATGCCGCGGCCGTGGCCCCAGCCGTGGCCGGTCAGGTTCACGTGGCTGCCGGGGTAGGCCTTGACCGGCGTCGCCGTCGGCCCGCCGACCACCAGCGCACTGCCGATCACCGTCGCAGCCAGCAGCAGTTGCGTCCGTCGCAGGGAACGTGTCATGGAAGGAAACCGCCTAAGGGGTCGGAAGCGAATCGAGCAACGCCATGTCGCGAGCCGTGGCCGGGGCCGCGCTGCGGGCGCCGTGGAACTTGGCGTCCCCGAACGTCACCACACCGCCGTCCAAGCCGAGAACGTAGTAGCCCCGTCCCGTGCCGGTGCCGCGCATCACCGACGCGCCGCTGTAGTTCGACACGCCGAGCCCGGGGATGCTGCCGTGGAACGGGACGTTGAAGGCGAACACGCCGCCGTCCCGTGCGATCAGCCAGTAGCCGCTGCCGTCGGGCGCGGCCGCCATGCTGACGACGGGCGAGTTGAGCCGGATGCTGCCGGTCGAGCCGTGGAAGCGGGCATCACCGAAGGCGAAGATGCCGCCGTCGGAGGCCACCAGCCAGTAGCCCTGCCCGCTGCTCGTGGGGGCCATCCCCACCACCGGCTTGTTCAACCGGATGCTCCCCGTCGAGCCGAAGAACCCGGCGTCGCCGAAGGCGAAGATGCCGCCGTCCGACGCCACCAGCCAGTAGCCGTTGCCCGACGGCGTGGCCGCCATGCCGACGATGGGCTTGTTCAACCGGATGCTGCCGGTCGAGCCGTGGAAGCGGGCGTCGCCGAAGGAGAAGATGCCGCCGTCGCCACCGAGCAGCCAGTAGCCGCCGTCGGTCGTGGTGGCAGCCATGCCGATGATCCCGGCGTTGAGGCGATGTCCCTCCATCGAGCCGAACGAGCGGGCCTCGCCGAAGGGGAACACCCGGCCGTCGCTCAGCGCCGTCCAGTACCCCTTCGTCGTCCCGTGGGCCGCGGCGATGCGCGCCGCCACGTCCTGCCGCAGCGACGGGAGCGTGTCGTAGAACGGCTGCCCGGGGCACGCCGTCGACTTCACGTCCCGGTGGCCCGACAGGTTGGGCAGCGACACCACGGAGCCGTCGGGTCGCGTGAACGAGCTGGACCCGGTGACGTTGATGTCGTGGCGGTCGGCCTTCCACGCCAGCATCGCCTCCAGCGCGTCGACGGCAGCACCGGTGGGCCTCCGGCTGCTGAAGCTGCCCAACAGGGCCACGCCCGCCGAGCCGGTGTTGGCCCCCTCGGCGTGGGCGCCGATCACGCCCCGCCCATTGGCGTCCTCGCCCGTCGGGATGGTGCCCGCCGCGTACTCACGCGAATACCGGCCTTCGTAGATGCGGCCCTGCTCGTCGACCAGGAAGTTGTAGCCGATGTCGTTCCAGCCCCGGCTCTGCGTGTGGTAGGCGTAGATCGCCCGCACGGTGGCGCCGGGGTCGGGATCGCCGTTGAGGGTGTCGGTGTGGTGCACCACCAGTCTCGACAGCGGTGCGAACGACGGCGTCCCCTTGCGCATCGACTCGTCGGCCCCCCACTGGGCACGGGTGACGACACCGGGCTGCGCCACTCGTGTGTCGCTCATCGAGGCTTTTGCCGAGTTGCCGGTTCGACCGGTCCGTACCAGACGGCGAGGCCCGTAACGGGTGTCGAAGGCGGTCACCTTCACCTCGCGCACCTCGCCTGCCACCACTCGGGTCTCCACTCGTTCCGCCCGCTCCGCCACCACCAGCGAGCCGTAGACGACGCCGCCCGCGCCCTCCGTCATGTCGTGGTCGACGTGGACCTGCCGCCACGGCGTCCAGTCGCCGCCGCTGTGCGACCGCACCTGGACGATCGCCTCCTCGTCGCCAACCCACCGGATGCCGAAGTGTGAAGCGGGAAACGGGCTCGGCCGTCCGCCCCGTGCGTCGCCCACCATGGCAACGCGCGTCTGTGGCGCGCCCCACGCCATCGGCACGGGGACGAGCTGGACGAGGCCGATGGTGGTCAGCACGACAAGCGTGCGTAGAAGAAGTCTTCGCATGGGGAACCGCCGTTGTCCCGCAGAGTGACAGAAGTTGCTGCTGTTGCTGTTGTTAAAGGCTATCGCGTCCCCCGGAGAAGGCCAACACCCCTTCCGAGGCGATCCATCCCGTTCCGGGGAGAGCAGGCCGGTTAGGAGGCCATGCCCACGATCGGCGCCGCCAGCCGGGCGCCGCCAGCCGAGCCCAGGAAGGCGGCGTCGCCGAAGGCGAAGATCCCGCCGTCGGACGCCACCAGCCAGTACCCCCGGCCGGTGGGCGTGGGCCGCATCCCCACGATCGGCTTGTTGAGCCGAATACTGCCCGTCGACCCGTAGAAGCGGGCGTCGCCGAAGGCGAACATGCCGCCGTCCGACGCCACCAGCCAGTAGCCCCGTCCCGACGGCGTGGACGCCATCCCCACCACCGGCTGGTTGAGCGGGGTGCCCCCCATCGATCCGTAGAAGCCCGCCTCGCCGAAGGCGAATATGCCGCCGTCGCGGGCCACCATCCAGTAGCCCCCGCCGTTGGGCGCCACCGCCATGCCGACCACCGGCTGGTTGAGGCGGATGCCGCCGGTCGAGCCGTGGAACCGGGCGTCGCCGAACGAGAACAGCCCGCCGTCGGCGCCCACCAACCAGTAGCCGCCGCCCGAGGTCGTGCGCTCCATGCCGAGGACCGGTGCATTGAGGCGGACGCCCGCCATGGAGCCGTAGTGCCGGGCGTCGCCGTGGTTGGTCACGGCCCCGTCGTTGCGCACCAGCCAGTACCCCCGGCGAGTCGGAGAAGCGGCGATGCCCACCACGTTGCGGGCGGGAGCGGCCGCCGAGCCGTGGAAGCCCGCGGCGCCGAAGTTGAACACCCCGCCGTCGGCCGCAGCCATCCAGTACCCCGGCTCCATGCCTCGCAGCGCCCCGGCGACGTCGAGACGCCCCCAGGCGAAGTTCGTGCCCGTCCCGGTCACCGGCGTCGCGGTGGCGGCCAAGCGGGCGCGCACCTGGTCGCCGCTCAGCCCGGGTCCGGCGGCGAACAGCAGCGCGGCGGCAGCGGCCACATGCGGCGACGCCATGGACGTGCCGCTGAACGCGGCGTAGCCGGTGTTCGACGACGTCTCGTTCGGTCCGCATCTGTTGCCCAACACTGTCGAGCACGTCGAGGCGATGCTCACACCCGGGGCGGCAATCGACACCCACGACCCGCGGTTGGAGAAGGAAGCCAGGTTGTCGTTGCGGTCGGTGGCGGCCACGCCGATCACGCCGTCGATGGCAGCCGGGTAGGTCTTGTCGGCCTTGCCTTCGTTGCCCGCCGCGGCGACCACCACGACGCCG